>DATAEJ010000158.1:0-21367 GCA_036258095.1 Candidatus Angelobacter sp.
CCCCATGCACGCAGCCAGGATCGCCATCCGTACATACACGCCGTTATGCACCTGTTCTTCGATGACTGCCTGCGGGCCGTCGGCGACTTCGCCCTGGATTTCCATGCCGCGAATCATCGGTCCGGGGTGCATGACCAGCGCGTCTTTCTGCGCAAGCTTCAGACGGTCTGCGGTGAGCTGAAAGTGAGCAATATATTTTTCGGCGTCGAGGCGAAGGCCGGCCAGGCGCTCCTTTTGCACGCGCAGCATCATGATCACATCCGCCTTGCGTATTGCTTCGTCCATGTGGCGGCTGATCTTGATGTGGGGGGCCAGCGTGGCCGCTGTTTCCGGCAGCAACTCCGGTGGGCCGCAAAGAGTTACCTGCGCGCCGAACTTGCTCAGGAGGTGAACATTCGACCGAACCACGCGCGAGTGCTGGATGTCGCCGACCATAGTGATGCGCAAGCCTTTGAGCGAGCGCCGATGTTTCAGGATGGTGTAGGCGTCCAGCAGTCCCTGCGAGGGATGCTCATGCATGCCGTCGCCGGCGTTGATGATGGGGACGCGGAGGCTGCGCGCCAGCACATTCGGCGCTCCCGAGGCGGGATGGCGCATGACGATGCAGTCCGCGCCCAGCGCCTGAAGGGTCTTGCCGGTATCGATCAGCGATTCGCCTTTCTCGATGCTCGATGCCGTGGCGCTGATCACGGACGTATGGGTGCCAAGCAGCTTGGCCGCGAATTCAAACGACACGCGGGTGCGCGTGGAGGATTCATAGAACAGGAGTGCGATGCGTTTACCGCGAAGAAGGGGCCTCGGCGGGCGTGACTGCATTCTTTTGGCGAGCTTCAGGAGAAAAGAAATTTCTTCGGCTTTGAGGTTTTCCAGTCCGAGAAGAGATCGCGTCCGCGCCATGCGCTATGCCGTGCGCTCCACCATCATGACTTGTTCCTCGTTGTCGATCTCGCTGAGGCGAACTTCGATGATTTCCATGTCTGTGGTTTGCACGCGCCGGCCGACAAACGCAGCTTCGATCGGCAGCTCGCGATGTCCACGATCAATCAACACGCAGAGCTGCACGCGACGCGGCCGGCCGTGATCGAAGAGGGCGTCCATTGCGGCACGGATGGTGCGACCGGTGTAGAGGACGTCGTCTACCAGGATGACATTGCGGCCAACAATCTCAACGCCAAGCGGCGTGGTTTTCTCGATCATTGGAGTGGCGCCCACGGTGGAAAGATCGTCGCGGTAGAGAGTGATGTCGAGCGTCCCGACAGCAACCGGCTGCTTTTCGACCTGCTGAATCAGTTTGGCCAGGCGGTTGGCCAGCGGCACGCCACGGCGTTTGATTCCGACCAGCGTGAGGTTCTCCACGCCATTGTTCTTTTCCACGATTTCATGGGCCAGGCGGATCAGGGTCCGTTCCACTTCTGAGGCGGACATGATCCTGCCTTTTTCCCGCAGGTTGGGCAGACGTGAGGAAGTTCCGGCAGTCATAAGTCTCACGAATGATATCTGATGGCGGCGGGGTACGCCAAATTTAGAGGCGAGGCTTCTGGCGAGAGACGGCGATGGTGGTGGCTCCGGCAACACTCCCCACCACGACGTAAATCAACAGCATAAAAATCAGGACCATGATGGTGAGGGCAAGAATTGACTGGTTGCTGCTCAGGATGGATTCCAAGGCCTTTTGTGCCTGCGGGTCAGGAGTGCGCGCCAGCGCGTCATGCATGCCTTTGCTCAGCAGGTCGCGAAATTCAGCAGTATGGGTTGAGAAATACAGGATATGGGGAAGTATCCCTATCAGAAACGACGTGCCTCCGAATCCGGCCCCCATTGTTGCTCCCTGGCCCGGCCGTAACGCCGCAAGATGCCGGCGACTGTAGATCCGCAATGCTGCAGCCACGCTTAGCGGGAGAACAAGCAGAAGTGCAACGGGCATAAAAACGGCAGTAGCAATTCCGGTGAGCAGAATGAGCAGCCACGCAGCACGCCAGAAAAGTGGCCACTGCAGTTTGTCAGGAGAAAAGGCGACTAGTGGTGGCTCTGAACTGTGTTGAGGCTGCGGAGAGACACTACTGTCCGGGGCATCGGTTTTTATGGCTACGCGGATCTGGGGAGCGCCGCATTCCGGGCAGAATGCCGTGTCACTGGCGATTGTGGCTCCGCACCGGAAACAAGTGTTCATCACGATTTTCAAGTTACAGGAGCGAGAACAGGATTGGCAAACGCGCCGCGTTGGCTCAGTCAGCGGCAGTTGTTTCAGCGAGCGTCGTTCATCGCTCGTCTCTTAGCGATCGAGGAGCTTATTGATCGCTTTGGCAAGAGATGCGCCATCGCGTTCGGCGACGATCGCGTCTACGCCCTCGGGAAGGGTGTGACCGACGATCTTGCCGCGGGCGACCAGAACCACGCACATGTTGCGCCGCACCATCTTGAGCGACTGCGCCACGGACCAGTTATCGGTGGTGACGAAGTGTTCCTGGTCGAGTACCGCCACTCGGATATCGTTACTGTTCACGCAGAGGGCGACGGCGTGGTCAGGCGTAAAGGTGGTGAGCAGACGGAAGCCGGAATCACGCAGGAACTTCGCCGCGGGGCTCCTTCGCCTGTCAGCGAGCAACAATACGGTGGCGGTGTACTTCATGGGACAGCGTTTATCGCCAACCTCCGGCCGGACGCAGGTCAAGCCCCACGAGTACTCGTTCCGTGTTGGAGAGATCACCGATGATCTTCTTCACCGGCGTAGGGAGCCGCCTTACCAATGTGGGGACGGCGATAATCTGGTCGCCGCTGGCGAGTTTGGGCCGCTCAAGCAGGTCGATGACCTCGATCTTGTAAGCTCCGTGCATGTGTTCTTCGCAAAGCTTTTTCAGGTTCTCGAAAGCACGGATGGACGTTGGCGTCATTCCCGCAACGTAAAGGCGGAGCACCCATACGGCCGGATGAAGCCCGCCCGTACCGTTCTTTGGCGGTTTAATACCCGCTTTCTTCTTGTTAGTGGATCGGGGTCGCGCTGATTGTCTGGTAGTCACCATTGATCGCAATTCCTTTATCGCTCAGAGCGAAGCTGTGCACCCGGCTATCATGGGCCATGCCGCGCGATTTCAGCAGGTTTACGGTGCGGATCCGTTCCGCTCCGTGCTGCACGTCGCGCAGCACCAGCCAGCTATCCATGAGTGAGGAGATGCCGATTGCCCTTTCTTCGGGTTCATCGCCATATACCAGATTGGTGAACATGGCGGTAATGGATTTCAATTTCAGGAAGTCGATAAGACGCGTGAGCATGGCCTTGACGGCGTACAGATCACCCACGCTGATCAGGTTGGTGATGGGATCCACCACCACAACACTGGGCCGGAACTCCTCCACGTCCTTATACATAATGGCCAGATGCGCTTCCAGGCCGGTCATGGTCGGCCGACTTGCATTGATGTACAGCAGCTTGCGGTTCATCCACTTGTGCAGGTCGATCCCGACGGAACTCATGTTGCGCAGGATCTGTGTGGGGGATTCCTCAAACGCAAAGTAGAGCGCCTTTTCCCCACGGGCACAGGCTGCATTGGTGAAAGCGGCGCAATAGCTTGATTTACCGGTGCCCGCCGTCCCGCTGATCAAAATGCTCGAACCGCGGTAAAAGCCCTTGCCACCCAGCATGCGGTCCAGGCCAGCTGTCCCCGAAGAGACGCGCTCGGTCGAAGCGCCGTGGGTGAGCCCGAGTGAGGTGATCGGAATTACGGAGATGCCATTCTCGTCCACCAGGAAGGGATATTCGTTGGTTCCATGAGCGGAGCCGCGATACTTCACGACGCGGAGCCGGCGCGTGGAAATCTGCTCGTTCACGCGATGGTCCAGCATGATCACGCAATCAGCCACATATTCCTCAAGGCCGTAGCGCGTCAAGGTACGCTCGCCCACTTCGGCGGTGATCACGGCAGTTACGCCCTGGTCTTTCAACCAGTGAAAGAGCCTGCGCAATTCGGAACGGACGATTCCTTCATTGGTCAGACCCATGAACAGCAGCTCGATGGTGTCGAGCAAAACCCGCTTGGCGTTGATGGATTCGATGGCCTGTTTCAGCCGGATGAAGAGCGCTTCCAGGTCGTACTCTCCGGTTTCCTCGATCAGCTTGCGTTCGACGTGTACGTATTCCACAGCTAATTTTTTGGAGCGGATGAGGGAGGGCAGGTCATAGCCGAGCGAAGCCACGTTCGTGGCCAGCTCTTCACCGGTCTCTTCAAAGGCAAAGCAAACTCCAGGCTCGTTGAAAACGGTAGCTCCGCGAACCAGGAACTCCAGTCCGAGCAGAGTTTTCCCGGCTCCGGGCCCGCCGCACACCAGAGCGGTACGGCCGCGAGGGAACCCGCCATGAGTGACCTGATCCAGACCGCGGATGCCAGTAGGAACCTTTCCAAGGACAAGTTCGTCGCCGGTTCCGTTCCTGCTTGCCTTTTGAATTCTGCTGCGCTGTAGCGTTTTGGTTTTGCTTTCAGGCATTTTTCTCGGAAGTACAGCGTTGAGATGCAGGACTTGCCCTCAATCGCATGCTCTCTAACGCTCGAATGCACTCTGGGCACACATTCGGCCTAATACGTGGCCGAAATCAACTTTTAAATAGTCTCTTACAGGTCCGGAACCGCGTGCGCGACCAGGCTGATTTGCCGTCACGAGTGATGTGGAAGAGCGCGCACTCGTGGGCATCCCGTCTGCCGGTACTTACGATGCAGGAGGTAAGTAGCGGGATGCCTCAGACCTGATGCGAAGGTTACTTTGTGGAGTCCATGCTTACATGGTTTCTTTTTCGTCGCGGGCGCGAACGTAAACCATGACAAATTCCGTGCCGTTGCCGGCCGGCTTGACGGCCACAATCCGCTGGTTGTTCTCTGTTCCTACCTTGAGTTCGCGGGTGTAGCCTTCTTTGGAAGAACCGCCCTGGCAGCTCACGTCGGAGTCCTTATCGCGCTTATGGAAGGTCATGTTGAATCCGCCGGTACAGTCGAGAACATTTCCATACTTGCCAAGGTCCTTCTTGTAAAAGCCGAGGACTTTTTCCGGCGAGTCGTTGGTTTGGTATTTCAAGACCACGAGTTTCATCCCGAACATCGAACTCGAAATGTTCACGTTCGCGTTTGCGTCGCCGTCCATATCAGAAGATTTTTTCGGCTGCGCGCCCGGATACTCCGAAAGGCCAGCCGCTTTCGGGTCCAAGTTACCTTTGTGGACGCTCAGATCTCCCAGTGGAGTCTTGATCTCGACGTCTTTGGGATGGTTCGGATCGCCGCCGCGCGTTGATACAGAGCAACCCGCGACAAGGATGCAGGCAGAGACAATCGCGATTCCTGTAAGTTGCTTTCCCAAACGCATACTCCCTCCCTCCAATGGCGTACAGAGGCCTGTACGGGTCCTGCAAATAGATACGCAGCAAGCAGAGGAAAAGTTCTCTGCCGCGGGGACAAAAATCAGCAGCCGAAACGGCTAAGCGCCTGATGAATAAAGACCATCAAGCAGGACGGTAGTAGCTCTCGCCGGCGCAGGCTTTGCAGAGAATCTCGCCTTCACGCCGTACCTCCCGCTGGTAGCTGATGCCCTCTCCGCAGCGCGCGCAGACAATTCGCTCGCCCTTGAAGCCGGGAAATTCCTGGGGAGGCAGGTCTACCTTCACCCATTGGGTCTGAAAAAGCTGATCATCCGTGAGTTCACGGTAAGCCCGCATCTGTTGCTGGTTCTTGTCTGGAAGATCAGGATACTTCTTTTTTGCGAGATCTTTTGAGGATTCCAACGCCGCGATGCGAACGGCCTTACCGGTTTCAACGTCGACGAAGGTGGCAGCCATCTTGCCCCAGTCGCGAAACTTGAGAGCGCGTTTTCCGAGACGACAGCCGGTTACGACCATAACGGCGTCAGTGGCGCAGCGGTCAATTTCGACGAACGTGACGATGCGCTTGCGATCCTTGCCCTGCGGATCCTCGAGACCCAGCGTGCGCAAGCCGTGCATGGCCATGCGCACACCGAGCACCTGGCCCGCGCAAAGATGTCCATGCGCGATCGCCGCATCCTGCAGATATTGATCCAGTGTCTTCATTACTGCGATTCTTCATCCCCTGTTTCGGTCTGCTGTTCGGCGCCGCGCGAGTGTACCTGGAAGGTGGTCTTCTCGCCCTTCTCCGAAATGAACGTGACGCGGCTTGGGCCGCGCTCCCATTTGGGCGCAGCGCAACCTGATCCGCCAAACTCGCGTTTGAGAACCGGCTTGCGCTTTCCGAGCTGGTAAACCATGAGGTAAGCCTTGTTGCCGTCGTCGGAGCTGCCGCAGTAGGCCGCATAATCACGATACCAGCTGGCTTCAGAGGTTTCAGGATCAAACATGGGCAGGTTCAGTTGAGAGATGTGTCCGGTCTGCCGATCCACGCTGATCCAGCCGGCAAGCCGCCATGCCCAGCGAGCCTGGTGAGTTTCGCCGGGGAGGGCGTCGTTAAGGCGCTGTGCCCGGCGGAGGACAAAGACCCGGTCGGTTACTTCATGCAGCGGCCCAGCTGTATATTCACGCAGCTTGTCGTCGATGAGCAGTTCGCGAATGCGGACCTCAGCGCCCTTGCCGCCGTCGGTGGTGACAGATACTGTGCGCCAGCGACCCAAGACAATTGAATGCTGGCGGGTAGCCGCAAGAGCGGATGACACCAAGACCAGCAGGATCAGCAGGGTAGCTCGACGGTAGGGCATTGTCCGGCGGCCATTATAAACAGCAGGAAAGCGAACTCAGCCAGTGCATAAATGTACAACACTGGCTTAAGATTTTCTGAGTTCTCACGATTTCTTCGCTTCATTTCTACAGGTGTTTACCTTAAAATGCACCATACCCCCTGGCTTCCACGTTGTTCTGGTCCATGGATCGAGATTAGTTCAATTGTGGACGGCACGATGAGTACAGATGTCCGCAGATTTTAACCAGCCCTCAGCATTCTCAGAGTTGCTCGATGCAACCCTCAATCCTTCCTGCCCCTCTCAAGATCGGATGGGTTTTATCTCGGAGAAGATAAGGGAAGAGTTTGGCCGATTGAAACAACGTTCTCCGCGAATCCTGGTCGTCGATGACCGGCACGAAACCTTGCATCTTCTTCGTGAACTGCTTTCCTCCCGCGGATACGAGATCCTGACCACAAGCGAGCCGAATGAAGCGCGTGAGATGGTGCTTAGCCAGCGCCCTGACCTGGTGTTGCTGGATGTGATCATGCCGGGAAAGTCCGGATATGAGCTCTGCCGGGAGTTGAAAGGCGACCCCGTTACCAGGCTGGTGCCGGTGGTGATGATCACCGGGTTGAGCGATCGCGATGACCGGGTGCGCGGCATCGAAGCAGGGGCGGACGATTTTCTGAGCAAGCCGCTGTATCCGGAGGAGTTGTTTGCCCGGGTTAAGTCGCTGCTTAAGCTCAAGGAGTTTACTGACGAGCTAGAGAACGCGGAAGAAGTCCTGGTAGCGCTGGCGCTCGGCATTGAATCGCGGGACCCGTACACGGGCAACCATTGTGAGCGCCTTGCGCGGTATGCCGCCGATCTTGGACATCACATCGGATTGGACGGCGAAAGCATCATAGCTTTGAAGAGGGGCGGGTACCTGCACGATCTTGGAAAAGTTTCCATCCCTGATGAAATTTTGAAGAAAGGAACGCATCTTACAGAAGAAGAGTGGCGCATTATGAAGCAACACCCGGTTACGGGTGAGGCCATATGCCGTCCATTGCGTTCCTTCCGTAACGTGTTGCCGATTATCCGGCATCACCATGAACACTGGAATGGCACAGGGTACCCAGACAAGCTGAGCAGCTACGATATTCCGCTGCTGGCCCGGGTGCTCCAGGTGGTGGATGTGTACGATGCGCTGCGGACCGCGCGCCCGTATAAGCCGGCGCTGACGCACGAAGAATCCGAACGAACCATGATGGAAGAAGCCTCAAGAGGAAAGTGGGACCCGGCGCTGGTGGCCGAATTCTTTGCCATGCTACGAAAACAGAAAGAGCAGGCTGCATGAGCGTTGCGCTGGAAAATTTTTCCCAGGGCAGTGTGAATCCGCAGCCGACCCGCCCGCGCTACAGCATTGTGGTGCCTGCCTATAATGAGCGTGCCCGAATCGGGCAATCGCTCGAGCAGATCGTTGACCATCTGCGCTCATATGGGCTCAACGCGGAAGTTGTCGTGGTGGATGACGGGTCAAAGGACGACACGTTCAGACTTGTCAGCGAACTTGCGCTGGACAATCCTGAAATCCGCGTTATCCAGAATCCCGGCAATCAGGGCAAGGGCTATTCCGTCCGCAACGGGATGCTGAATGCCAGGGGCGAGATCCTGCTTTTCACGGACGCCGACCTGTCATCGCCGATTGAAGAATGCAGCAAACTGTTCAGCGCGATTGAGCAGGGCGCTGATGTGGCCATCGGATCCAGGTGGATCGATCCGTCACTCCAGTTCCAGCGGCAGTCGCTCAAACGGCGGGTACTCTCGCGAATTTACAACCTGTTTCTGAGGATTGCGCTGTGGTTTCCGTATCGCGACACGCAGTGCGGCTTCAAGGCGTTCAACCGCCGCGCGGCTGAAATCATCTTCCCACGGCAGCGCATCACGCGCTGGGGCTTCGATCCGGAGATTCTGTTCCTCGCCACGCGCCATCACCTCAACGTGGTTGAGGTGCCGGTGCGCTGGGGACACGATGATCGCTCCAAGATCAATCCGCTGCGCGACGGCTTTCACATGGGCGTGGATGTGTTGCGCATCCTTTGGTTCTCGCTGACCGGCGAATATCGCCGGTCGGCTGCTCCTCACTCCGGTACAAAATAAAAGGCCACACCAATAATTGCGTACAAGGCGAGGAGCTCTGCGCCCTCAAACCAGTGGGTTTCGCCGTCGGATGAGATCATGGCGAGGATCAGCACTGAGAGCACGATCCCCGCGATCTCGAAACCATTGAACAGCAGGGTCATGGGATGACCCATGGCCAGGGAGAGAAAAACCAGCACCGGCGCAACGAAGAGCGCTATCTGCGTGCTTGAGCCGGCCGCGATGGTAATGGCCACGTCCATTTTGTCCTGAAGGGCCATCATGACCGCGGTGGAATGTTCTGCAGCATTTCCCACCAGCGCCACCACGATCACACCGATGAACAATTCGGTCATGCCAATCGAATGCGTCACGGCCTCGATGTTGCCAACCAGAATCTCGCTGAGCCAGGCGATCAGGGCGGTTGCCGTTATGAGCGAGAGGAGCGCCTGGCGATAGCTCATCTCCGGCTTCTCTTCTTCCAATGCCTGGTGGAAAACATGGGAATGGGTTTTGAAGATGAAGACCATGTTGGCGACGTAGAGCAGGATGAGTACCACACTGCTCCAGATGCTGATGTGCTCCAGGGGAGCGCTTGCGTGATGCTGGAGGTCGCCGAATGTGGTCAGGGCAAAAACGGCGGGCATAACCAGCGCCGCGGCCGCGATCATCAGCATGGTGCTGTTCATGGATGCATTGGCCCGGGAGAAGCGAAGCGTCTCACGCTTCACCCCGCCCGCAACGATGCTGGCGCCAAGCACGAGCAGGAGATTGCCCATGATGCTTCCGCTTAAAGAAGCCTTGACCACGTTGATGTGGCCGGCGCGGATGGCAAAAATAGCGATGATCAATTCGGTGGCATTGCCGAGCGTGGCATTGAGAAGCCCGCCGACAGCCGGCCCGGAGTGCGCCGCCAATGCGCCAGTCGCTTCACCCAGCACGCCCGCGAGCGGGATGATTCCCAAAGCGGCAACAAAGAAAACCAAGAGTGGGGAGGCGTGGAGAAAATGCAGGACCAGTGCGGCCGGCACGAGTAGCAAGAGTAAATTCAGCCACTTATTTCCGGCTTTGAGTGGAAAGCTGGACCAGAACGTACGGTTCACTTGAGACACAGTCTCCCGTCTTTGATTCTAGACAGGGATTCTAGAGGAGAAGGCGTGCTCGCAGCGATTGCTGGTTTCAGGATGCAGCGCGTGCACTCCTGGCCGAGCGTACAGAGTTAACGGGCTTGGGCAAGACGCAGATTTGGCCGTTCGCGTCGCGGGCCAGAGTCATCTGTTCCGAACAGGGGCCGCAAAGCCAGAAATGTTCAACACGGTTCACAGGCTTAGCACTGGCGGGATCAGCCTCGTTCGGCTGGATAGCGAAGATTTTCCCCTCGCGCAGATACAGAAGAGTGGTGGGGCAGGCAGGGTTCGAGCATTTGGACAGCATCGGAAACCTCCAAACATCACTCGCCAGAAAAACTGCAACTGCTACAAAAGCCGAAAAAGCACCTCATTAGATGTTTCACCCCGACTGCGGAGTTGCAAGCTGAATCAGGCTAAAGCGCGGAGCAAACAGGCAATCGCAACAATCCACAACGCAAGCCAAAGGAGAATATCCCTGGGTTCTTCCACAGCGCGATCCAAAGTGATCGGTTCCATTTTGGGTTCCTCCACGTTCATCTCTGCTGGAGGAAAGGCAGTTTGCGCACCAATGTTGATCCTGAGCTGAATCAAACACTTAGGCGCTGTGGCGTGATGGGGGGTGTGTCAGGGTATCCGCGCTGGTGGGCAAAGTAACACGGATTTATTGTCTTAATTATCGAGGACCTGACGCAACGTGGCCGAAAGAGCTCGGACGGTGAAAGGTTTATGCACCAGGACGACCTCGTTTGGCAGCACACCATCTGGTGCAAGCGAGCCATCGTCGTAGCCGGAGATAAAAATGACTTTCAACAAAGGACGCCGCGTTTGAAGTTGGCGGGCCAATTCAGGTCCTGAAATTTCAGGCATGAGAACGTCCGTGATGAGCAGATCGACCTGCTGATCGTCGGTTGCCAACCTGAGAGCCTCCCTGGCATTGGCTGCCGAGAGCACGTTGTAACCAAGCTGCGAAAGCAACTCGACCACAACTTTGCGCAGAGGCTCTTCATCCTCAACCAGGAGGATGGTTTCATTTCCAGTTCTGTATTCCAAGGGGGTGTGATCTCTCTGCCGGCTCTGTCCCTAACTCCAACCGGCTTTGTGACTCACGGATGAGAAATTTTCAATCGTCTGTTGCCTGTGACGCAATAGAAAAGGTGCGAGCCGACGTTATTTAGGTAATCGAACCAGCATGCGCGAGTCTTATTGGCGTTAGTAGTTATAGAAGCCGCGGCCGCTTTTCCTGCCCAGCCAGCCGGCGTCGACCATTTTGATAAGTAACGGGCAAGGCCGGTACTTGGGATCGCCCAAACCGGAATGCAGCACCCGCATAATGTCGAGGCAGACGTCCAGTCCGATGAAGTCGGCGAGCGTGAGCGGGCCCATGGGATGGGCCATGCCAAGCTTAAAGACCTCATCCACGGCCTCGGCGGTAGCTACGCCTTCCATGACGGCATAGATGGCTTCGTTGATCAGCGGCATCAGCACGCGATTGGAGACGAAACCGGGGGCGTCGTTCACCTCGACGGGCGTCTTATCCACCTTCAGGGCAAGGTCGCGCGTGGTGGCGTAAGTTGCGTCTGAGGTTGCAATCCCGCGGATCACCTCTACCAACTTCATCACGGGCACGGGATTGAAAAAGTGCATGCCGATGACTTTGTCCGGGCGCTTCGTCTGTGCGGCGATTTTGGTGATCGAGATGGAGGAGGTGTTCGAAGAGAGGATCACCTCCGGCCGGCAGATCTGGTCGAGGTCGCGGAAGATCTCCTGCTTGATTTCGAACTTTTCGAAGGCCGCTTCCACCACAAAGTCGCATTTTGAAAGTGCGCGGCGATCGAGCCCGCCTTGAATCCGCTTCAGCGCGGCGTCGCGGTCTTGCGCGCTGAGCTTGTTCTTCGCCACCTCGCGTTCCAGGTTCTTGCTGATCGTCTGCAGCCCGCGATCGAGCGCCGGCTGCGCTGTTTCAACCAGAACGACGTTGTATCCGGAACGCGCGAACACGTGGGCAATGCCGTTGCCCATGGTCCCTGCTCCAATAATGCCTACCGTTCTTACATCCATGAGTGCCTCTCTTTGAAAAACTCATGAGTCTAGCAGAACGGGCGGCCCGGCGCAGGGAACGGCATCACGCGGCTGGCGCGATTCTGAAAATGTTCGGGCGAGCTGCTGCTCGCCCGAAGCTGCGGATCGTTAATCGGAAGCCTTAACAACAAAGTTGTCCAAAGTTCCTTCGCTCTCAAATCCCACAGCTGGAAATCGAGTCCGGGGTGAACAGGGGCACTACGATTTCCGCGCGCGTCCCGCTGAGTTCAAGTGAGCAATCTGTACAGAGCACCGGGGCAGGAATAGCCTCTTAGGCTTCACGGATGGACGGGCCAGCCTTGCACCCTCTGAGTGTTCCCACTGAATAGCCGAGGTGCACCGATCAGTTACGAGAGGGGAAGACGAGGAGCCGAAAGGCTGGGCCACGCAACCCAGTGGATACCTCGCGCGCTCGGCCTGTCTCAGCCAGAGGTTGCGACGGATGCGCTGCCGAGTCTGACACAGAAGTGTGTGACACCATCGATATCCCAAGATCAACCTCAAAACCTGAGTTGCTGACGGTATACTCACCTACCCCAGACGAGTCCCGGCGTTCGGTGGCCACGGGCCGCGAATGGGGCAGTGAATTCGATCCGGAGAAAAGGCTTACGAAACGAATAGCCACAGTCGTAATCACAGCCGGACTGGCGATCGGGTTGGCAGGAGCTTCCCATGACCGATCAAAATCGCAATCTTGTCCATATCCTGCTGATCCGATCAATTGGGTAGTGGGATATTGCGGTCATGTCATAGGAACCGATGATGAAATCGTGATTCAAGAAAGCAAGTGCTTCAAAGATGCAGAGGCAGACTTAAAGAACAATGATGCATGTTCCATAAAGAAGAAGTACAAGACCAGGACATGCCAATTTCTGATTACCCACAAATATGCGAGCTACAAATCAGTTGACGCCTGCCTCAAGGACAAAGAGGTCAAACCCTTTTTCGCCGGCGAATAGGCAAACTGGCGGGTTCCAGCCTTTCGAGTTCTGATTCTATTGCCCTCTCATCGGGTTCCCTCGATTACGCATTGCCCTTGGTCTGGCTAATTGCTGACTGCCAATTACTATTTGCCTATTTCAGGCTAGCAGCCGGTAGCGAGCAGCTAAATTGTCAAAGACCGGTCCCGCTTCCGCGGTGTCTCCTGGGAGGCTTCACTTCAGGGCCCAATTACATTCTTTCTGATCAGCGTCTATCTGCGTTCATTTGCGGCAAAGTGGCTTTGCTTTTCCGAATTACGCGCGATTCCGGCGACTCGCGGCTACCCGCCACCCCCGCCTTCGTCCCAATCTATCCCAAGGTCGTCCCAATCTGTCCCAAGCTCGTCCCAATTGGGACGTCCCAATCGATCGCAACCCTGTCCCAATCGTCCCAACAGCCCTTTGCGTCCTCTGCCCTCTGCGTCCTCTGCCTGTTGGGGTGGGAGGACTTACCTGCCGAGATCCCCGGAACTTATCCCCAGCCGATGCGCTCGTCTGCGTTCATCTACGGCGGTGGGCTTTGGCCTTTCCGATTACGGCGATTACGGGGCCCCCGGCAAGCCCGGGCCCCCATCACGCGCGCTTTTCGCGTAATGGGTGGAAACCCGCCGTTGGCTTGCTGGGGTGGGATTACGGCGATTACGCGCGATTACGGCGATCGAAGACCCTACTGATTGCCAATTACTATTTGCTCAATCAGTAAACCTTAGAGGGGGTGCCCCCTATTTTTTCCAGGTTTTGTTGCAAACAAAGAGAGTTGCCCAATTTCGACGCTTGGGTCACGCCGTGATTTCCCTTGGGTCACGCCGAAAATCTGTTGGGTCACCCAAGGTTTTTCTTGGGTCACCCAAGCGTCTAACTCGCCTCGCTCAAAAGCTCCAGGTTTACCAGGTTGCTAACACCTCCGCAGGTGAGCCAAAGGCCAAAGGCTAAGGGCCAAAGGCAACATGCTCCAGGCTGGCAGCTAAAAGCTAGTAGTTAAATTTGTCAAAGATCTGAGAGCGCGCCTGAGGCGCCCAATTCCCCTGAGGAAATCTCCCCAGCCTACCATCCTTTTGCTCCCAGAAACAAGAGCGAAACAGGACAGTGCTGCTCCATGGCCATCCGTCCCGAGCGAAGCGAGGGACCCTCTGTCGCCCCGGACTCTGAGTCCGCCCACCGAGTCAATCTCGTACACCAATCGCGGCCAGCTTCAAAATCTCACGGTCACCGCTCAGAGCACCACCATTTACAGCCTCGGCATGACCTACACGCCCAACGGCAACGTGGCCTCCGCCAATGACAGTGTGAATGGGAACTGGACGTATTCTTACGACGAAATGAATCGCGTCATCGGCGCCAGTAAGAACAGCGGCCAGCAGACATACAATTACGTGTATGACCGTTATGGCAACCGCTGGCAGCAGAACGCGCCCCAGGGCGGCAACGTGCAGCTGCTCACGTTCTCGGTCGGAAACAATAATCGAATGGACGGTTACACCTACGACGCCGCCGGAAACCAGACTTCAGATGGAATCAATACGTTAACCTACGATGTGGAGAACCGCATCCATACCGCGACCAACGCCGGCGTAGTCACGACCTACGTTTACGACGCCTTCGGCCGCCGCATCAGAAAAACTGTCGGCTCCACATCCACCGACTATATTTACAACCTCAGCGGCAACGCCGTAGCCGAAGTGAACGGCTCCGGAACCTGGACCCGCGGGGAAGTCTTCGTCGGCGGCAAGCACGTTGCTACCTACGCTTCAGGTGTTTCCGGAACAACCTACTTTGCTCACGTGGACTGGCTGGGGACGGAACGCGTCCACAGCAACATAAGCGGAGCAGCCCGTGAGGCCGTCACCAGTCTGATCTTCGGCGATGGCATGGCTACCAGCGGTTCGTGCGGCGACCCCAGCACACGTCACTTCACCGGAAAAGAGCGCGACGCAGAGAGGCGGGTGGCCCAGGCTCTCCGGCTCTCATCTCTCTCTCACAAAAATTATTGGGTGCCGCGGGTGGCCTATCCTTTCCAAGGTCTTCATCTATCCCTCAAAAAAAATGATCGGGTGCCCCATCCTTTGCGACTGAATCTCGCGGGTGCTTTTCCCGCGAGATTCGGTGAGGCGCAAAGGGTGGGAGTATAAAATCAGCCCGTGCCGAAAGGTCTGATCCGCATTTACCGTTGCGTTCGCCTAACTGTGGCGCTGGAGCAGCGTCCGATCTCTCCGGTATGGAAGAAGAGCCGATTAAGGTCGGAGAGTGATCGTCTCCCACCCTTTTCTTCCGCAGCTGCAAAGACCAAAAACGCAGCCGCTCAGAAAAGGATGGGGCACCCGATCAATTTCGAGAGGGAAAGATCAGAACTTTGAAAGGGTGGGCCACCCGCCGAAGTCTGCGATCAAGAAGGGAAGGGCACGTGCCGCTGGATTGTAATTCGTTTGGGTCGCGCTACGCAGCATTTGCGGCCGAATCAGGATTTTCACTGATGACTAAATCATGCGCTCGCATTTACCATTCTGAGTTCCTGAGTAGAAATGTTAACGAATGGCGACCGCTGATTCCAAAATGCCATCTCGTGAGCTGAGTTCGAAATCAGCTTACACGGCTTTGCTGCTTGCCTTGCCTCTATTGGTGATCTTCAGCCTGATGGGCAGGTGGCAAACCGGCATAGGAGCCTGGATCTGTGCAGGGATCGTCGTGCTGGTAGTCAGGAGCCATTGGGACTTGAGAGGGAGTCCCTGGTTTTGGGTGACCATCGGCTTCGCTATTTTGCTTCAGGTTCCCGTCGTCAAGCTGGTTCCCTGGGATCACCGAGGGCTGACCGGCCCGAGCCTCCTTCCTCTTGCGGCTCTGGACTACTATCTGATGTACGGCTGCCTCAAATTGGTGGAGAAGAGAGTGGAGCGGCAACCGGCAAAATGAGAGGATATGGCCCCCGTATTGAACTTCCCGTCTCGTTGTGACCAGGGAATGAATCAGAGCTTGTGAGCCAGCTGCCAACAAACGCGAAAGACTCGATGGCCAATCAAGGCCGTCAAGATTTCTTGTTGCAACGTAGGCCTGTCACGATGGTTCAATGCCTCGGCTTGCTGATCACAGGGTGCAGCGAGATTATCTTCAGCCTTCTTTTTTTGTCATTGCTGTTTCGCGTGCTCAAGAGTTTCTGGCCACCTCTCGCTGTGGTTCTTTTTGCGGGCGGCTCGTTCATCCCTCTTTTAATTGCATATATCGGTTTCTTGTCGCTACGGAGAGCGGTGTTTGGAAGACTCGTAAAAAACGAAGACTAGGACGAAAACGCTGGTCAAGGCTGCTGCCCGATGGGCACGCACCGCACGAACAGGATTACTGACTGCCTTCCAAAGCCGCTTTTGTCCCTGCCAGCGATTTCTTCAACGCATCCGCTGACCGGCTGACCGCCTTCTTGCGAATGATGGAGCCCTTCATGCCGGTCAGACCGGCCTGCTCTGAGCCCATGACCTTGATGAGGTAAAAGCCGCGTTGGTCGGGCTTTGAGGTGTCGCGGAAGCAGGAGACGAACTCGATGAGGGTCTGGAAGTAGTGGCTGGCATAGAGTTGCTTCTCGGCGATGGCGTAGGCTACCGGGTCGCCGTCTCCGCCGTGCAGCGTAACCACGTGCACCACGCGCAGGGTCGGTCGCAAACCGAACTCGATCTTGGACCAGTAGAAACGGTCCTGGATGTTGGCGGGTGCCTGCGTGGGATAGGAGGTCAGGTAGTCGCGCATTTCGGGAAGATATTCCGGGAGCGCGCGAGAATAGCTGAGAAGGGCGCGAAATTTTTGCGCCACCACGGTTGGGTGCTTTTGATCATTGTAGATGCCCAGCTCGCGGTCGCCCCCTTGCTGGTACGCGAGCAGGCGCTTGAGCGCGGTCTGCTGGAGCAGCTGGTTGACTTTGTCTGCCGCCTGCGGATCAGACCAGTTGATGGATTTCCCGATCTCCTGCATAGAGCTTTCTGGCATCTGGACTTTGCAGCTGCCGGGCTCGCATTCTTTCAGCAAGTCGAGTGTATCTTTCTCAAAGGTGAAGCCGTTAAGGTCAGCGAGCTGCGGAGGAGAGCTGAACGGCGCGATGGCAAGGTTGCCGGGCTCTTTCTTCAGGCGGGCAAAGTCGGTGGACAGCTTCACGTAGTCGTCGGGTGTGGCTTTGATGTACACGGCTCCGAAGACAAAAATCTGGCTTGGCTTTGGGGCATCGAGCGCTTTGGTGAGGGGTTTTCCGGCGCGAATCTCCGCAATCTGTTCATCGCTGAGCCCCACATACTTTTTCAGATAGGTGGTAACGTCAGGCGGCTGCTGGGCCCAGCACGGTGCGAACGAACTGGTGAGCAGCGCCAGGAGAAGAACAGGTTTCGTTATCGCATTCACCACTTGTACTGATTGGATGCTTGGCGGAATCGTGATTCTCTTCCGCGGAGCTCGCGATTGTCGCTGGAGTCACGCGAGAGAGGGAAGTGTCTCTCGGGAGGAAACTAACGGCGGTGATGAACGCACTTACCTCAGCGGCTAAAGCCGAAGCACATGCTCAGCCTTACCGCAGACCTAAAGGTCTGCTCCACCCTCGTACTGCGGGAGGTTTGATCGAGAGAGGGACACTGCAGGGCCTTTGCTCGAGAGAAGGGGAGAGGTTCATACCAACGCTCGATGGCATAGACAGGAATCGAGGTTCACACGTGATCAATCGCCGCGCGCAACTCGCGCACGCTGCTTTCCTTCACCACATTGTGCGCGTACTCGGCATCGGCCAGCGTTCCCATCGCGATCTTCTGGTTGCGGAACTTCATGTGGCTCGTGACGGTAGTCGCCAGGCCCGCGTGGACCTCAGTGACATGCGTGTAGTTGATCACGGCTTTCACGGTGGTCTTGGTAAGTTCGCCGCAGGCCATCACGGAGATGCGTCCTTCGGCCTGCCGCACCAGTTCGGCGAGCGCAGGCATGGCGTCAATGGCGCTCTTGCGTCCGCCGGAGGTGAGGACGCGGTCAACCCCGAGTTCCATCAGATCATGGAGCGCCTGCGTGAGGTCACTGGTCATATCGAACGCGCGATGGCAGGTGACCTTGAGCGGGCGCGCCACTTCCAGCAGCGTGCGCATGCGCTGCTTGTCGATGGTGCCGTCTTCGGTGAGGATGCCGAAGACCACGCCGCTGGCGCCGAGCTGTTTGGCGATCAGGATGTCGCGCTGCATGATGCCGAATTCGTCCGCGCTGTAGCAGAAGTCTCCGCCGCGTGGTCGGATCATGACCTGCAGCCCGATCTTGATGCTCTGGCGCACCGCGGCAATCATGCCGGCGCTGGGCGTGGTGCCGCCTTCGGTGAGGCCGGCGCAAAGCTCCACGCGGTCTGCGCCGCCGCGCTCGGAGTTAATGGCAGACTCCACCGAGTCAAGGCAGATTTCCAGCAGCACGCTGCCGGGCCGGATTTGTGGTTGCGCTACCAAACCCGGCAGCGGTCTTCGCGGACCATGGGCTGCCCGGCTTTGCATCCGAATGCTTTTTGGAACTCCGGCATGTTGATCACCACTCCATTGATGCGATACCTGCCCGGCGAGTGCGGATTGGTGATGGCATTCACGCGCAGGTTCTCCGGACGGTTGTTTTCGCAGGCCCACTGGGCAAAGCCGACGAAGAAGCGCTGGTCGGGCGTCATGCCGTCGCGATCTTCCAGCTTCTGGTCTTTGGTGGCGGCCTTCCAGGCGATGTACGCCAGGATCGTGCCGCCGAGATCGGCCACGTCTTCGCCTTCGGTGAGTTTGCTGTTGATCTTTATGTCGTCAACGATCACGTATTTGGCGTACTGGTCCACCACGCAGTTGGCGCGCTTTTCAAACTGCTCGGCGTCCTGCCTGGTCCACCAGTCGCGCAGGTTGCCCTTGGCGTCGAACTGGCGGCCTTCATCGTCAAAGCCGTGTGTGAGCTCGTGACCGATTGTCGAACCGGTGTTGCCGTAGTTGGGAGCGTCGTCCAGCTTGATGTCATAGAGCGGCGGTTCCAGCACGCCGGCAGGGAAGTTAATGTCATTCATCTGCGCGTTGTAGTAGGCGTTCACGGTGGGCGGCGTCATGCCCCACTCGCCCCGGTCAAGCGGCTTGCCGATCTTGGCCAGCTGGCGATGCGATTCAAACTTCGCCGCGCGGTGCACGTTGCCGAGGAAGTCATCGCGGCTGATGGTGATGGAACTGTAATCGCGCCACTTGTCGGGATAGCCGACTTTGTTCACCACGGAATGCAGCTTCTCGAGTGCCTGCTTCTTGGTTTCCGGGCTCATCCAGGAGAGCTGGTCGAGATCTTCCTGCATGGCCTGCTCGATCTGTTGGGTCATCTCCATGGTGCGCTTCTTCATGTCCTGACTGAAAACGCGGTTCACGAATTCCTGGCCGAGAGCTTCGCCAAGCTGGTCATCAACCAGGGCGACGCAGCGCTTCCAGCGCGGTGGCAGCTGTTGCACGCCACGCAGCGTGCGGCGATAGAAGTTGAAATTCTCCTGCACGAACTTGGAGGAGAGAAACGGAGCATTGTTGCGGACCACGTGCCAGCGGAGATAAGTCTTCAGGTCAGCCAGCGTGTTCGAATCAATTTGCCGGTTGAGCTCCTGGAAAAACTTTGGTTCGGTTACGTTGAACGCCTGCACCGAGTCGACGCCCGCGTTGCTGAGGTAGGCGTTCCAGTCGAACGAGGGGGTAAGCGCCTGGACTTGCTTGCGGTCCATCTTGTGGAAGAGGTTGTGCGGATCGCGCTGCTCTACGCGCGTGAGCGAAGCGCGGGCCAGCGCCGTCTCAATGCGGAGCACGGTTTGCGCCGCGGCTTTGGCCTGCGCCGGCGAGTCGCCGAGCAGCCGCATCATCTTTTCGATGTGGGCCACGTACTTGCGCCGCAGCTCAACAGATTTCGCATCGGTCTTGGTGTAGTAGTCGCGGTCGGGCAGTCCAAGGCCGCCGGCGAGAGCAAAGGCGATGACCTCGCTGGAGTTGGAGAAGTCCTGATCAGAACCGAACCGGAAAAAGGCGCTTTCATTGCCTCGCAGGTGCTCGGCTGCCACAAGGGAAGCGAGGTCCTTCTTCGATTTCAATGCGGCAATCTCGCCGAGCGGGCCTTTGAGCGGCGTAGCGCCGAGCTTCTCGATGGCGGGTTCGTCCATGCAGGCGGCAAAGTAGTCGCCGATCTTTTGCTGCGCGGGCGTGCGGCCATTGGTTTTACCCGCGAGTTCGTCCAGCACGCCCCAGAGGAAGCGCTGGTTGTCCTGATGGACTTTGGCGTACACGCTCCAGGCAGCCTGGTCGGGCGGAATGGGATTGTTCTTCATCCACCCGCCGCAGGAGAACTGGTAGAAGTCGACGCAGGGATCGGCGGATTTGTCCATCGCCGAAAGGTCGAGGCTGGGCGTGTAAGGCAGCGCCGTGAGCGGCCTCTCATCCACGGTGAGGACCGGGTTGGCAACACCCGGTTTTTCCACCTGTGCAGGCTTTTGCTGCGCCGGCTGTGCTTGTTGCGCGCCCGCCGGAAGGCCGCAAATTACGGCCATGGAAATGAGAGCTGCTGCAAACTGAGAAATACGGTTGGAAGTCATGATGCCTCGCGGTAGATTGACGAACCAGTCTAAAGGAAGGAAGCGTTTCTAGTGAATTGGGCGGCTGGAATGCGGCTATAATCGGGCCAAAGGCTTGAATCGCTCCGTTTGTCCGTTCAGGCCGGCCAGTCACAGCCCAGGAAAAACTGTATGGCCAGCGCAACCCCAACTCTTCCGAAACCTGCCTGTCTCAGCATTGAGTCGGGTGGGCAGCACCGTCGCGTGGACGTGACCGGTGTGCCGTTCAGCATTGGCCGTGCGGAAGACTGCAACGCCACCATTCCTGACGTGCGCGTCTCGCGCCATCACGCGGAGATCATCCAGGAAGACGGCCACTTTGTGATCGTGGACAAGGGCAGCCGGCACGGTACGTTTGTGAACGGAATCCGCAGCGAGCGCGCAGTCCTCAAGAGCCGCGACGAGATCACGCTTGGCGTTCCCGGCGTAAGAATTCTGTTCATCGAAGACCCCGGTTCGCAAAACATAAGCAGCGCGTATCTCACCCGGCTGGCCAGCAGCTCAGATGTATCTGAACTTGAAAAACTCCGGCTGTTCCTTGAAGCCGCACGCAGCCTGAAGAGCGGCGTTTTGCAGGACGTGCTGCGCAATATGCTGGAATACGCTCTCCGGCTGACCAAAGCTGAGCGAGCGTTCATCTACCTCCCTGACAAGAACCAGGCCCCTGTGCTCACCTGCGGCCTCAACAGCCAGGGAGTAGCGTTGCTCGACGATGCGGACGTTTCCCGGTCCGTGATTCATGATGCGATTCATTCTGCATCAGAATTTATTTCCGGCGACGTCAGCCAGCAGAGCATGCTGGC
>DATAEJ010000159.1:0-7332 GCA_036258095.1 Candidatus Angelobacter sp.
CACGAAACAATGCTCGATCGGAGTCACCGCGAAGCAGCTGGCCATGATGGGCGCGACGCTCGCCAACTTCGGCGCTAACCCCATTACCGGCGAACAGATCATCAAGCGTGAAAACGTGCCTGAGATCCTGGCCACCATGACCATGGCCGGCCTGTATGACGGGTCTGGCGGATGGGCATGGCACGTCGGGCTGCCGGCGAAAAGCGGTGTTGGTGGTGGAATCGTTGCGGTAGTTCCGGGCAAGGGAGCCATCGCTGTGTTCGCGCCACCGCTGGACAAAGCCGGCAACAGCGTGAAGGCGCAGCTCGCCATCGCCTACGTTGCCGATAAGCTCGGCATCAACCTGTACTCGCCACGTTCCGTAGGAGTGAAGTAACGCGTCATCCTCTGGTCTGCGACATCGAGCAGCATGGAGGCAGCAATGAACTTTTTGAGCAGGGCAACACTTCAAGAACAAGCGATGGTGACGTGGATGCGCCGCGCTTTCTCAGTACGGCTGAACAGCGCTGCGCTACTGCTCTTCTGCTTTCTCCTTTCGTGGAATGCAGTTGCGCTTGCGCAGGCAAAGCCGCTGGCCGTAGACCAGTATCAAGTCAACGACTCTCACTTCCATCTGACGAACTATATCCAGGAAGGAATTGACGTCCACAAACTTCTGGATCTCATGGGCAACAGGGTCGGCCGCGTGGCGCTGTTCGGAATTCCGCTGCAGCAGCAATGGTCTTACCGGAATGACCGCGATCGCGCGCCGACTTACTACCTGGAGTCGGATGCTCCGCTCTATTACTACTCGTTTACTGACGCGTATATCGCCATGCAGTACAAATCGCTGACGCCGGAGCAGCAGGCGCGAGTTGATCCCATGATCACGGGCTTCAACCCGGCAGACATGTACGCCACGGACCACATCAAGCGCGTGCTCAGGACTTTCCCAGGCGTCTTCACCGGAATCGGCGAATTCAGCATCCACAAGGAATTTGTTTCCGCCAAGATCGCGGGCGAAGTTGCCAGCCTCGACGATCCGGCTTTGGATCGAATTCTGGATTTCTGTGCCGAGAGCGGGCTCCTGGTGATCATTCATAATGATCTCGACACGCCCTTCCCCAAAGAAGGCAAGCCGCCCGCCTATCTTGAACAGATGAAGGACCTCATCCGTCGCCATCCGAAGACCACCATCATCTGGGCCCACACCGGCGTGGGACGGATTGTGAGACCTGTGCAGGGCCACGCTGCCCTGCTCGAGAGCATGCTGAAAGACCCGGCCTTCAGCAATCTCTATTTCGATATCTCCTGGACGGAGGTCGCCAAGTATGTAACGGCGAGTCCGGAGGCCACACAGATCACGGCCGATCTCCTCAACCGTTTCCCAGATCGATTTCTTTTTGGGACCGATGAAGTAGCTCCTCCCAATCAGGAGTCCTACCTGAAGATCTATTCTCTTTATGGGCCTTTATGGAAGCTGCTCACGCCAGAGACTTCAGAGAAAGTACGAAAAGCAAACTACGAACGCCTGTTCGACAACGCCCGCAAAAGGGTGCGGGCATGGGAAGCAGCGAACGTCGCCGGGCATTCAAAGTAGCCTTGCTTTTGCCTACGAGAGTCCTTCAAGAGCGGCCACTTCGACCGATTGAACCCGCAGTGAATCTCATGGTGCCATCTTTTTCCTCTCGTGCAATCGAACCGGGCCAGTCTCTCTCCTCCCCGCAACAATCTCTCGGCCGCAGCGTTCCAACCAGAAACTAGCTTGCATCACTCGAAGTAAGCATTTCCCGACGGATGCACCGAGGCGCATATGCCTTTGTCACAGCAAGCGAGAAAGAGCAAATTCGTTTCCGCCTGCCTTATCGTGTTGCTCGTCTACACCAGCAACCTGACGGCGCTCGGTCCTCAGCAGGCTCAACCGGGCGCCGCGCCATCTGCGGCGCAGCACAAAAATGCCGGCGCCCCACAACAAAAGGATCTTGGTTGGCCACGCGAAATCAGCAAGAACGGAACCAAGCTGATCTACTACCAGCCGCAAGTGGATGAGTGGAAGGACTATAAGGAGTTGTTCGCCCGTGTTGCGTTTTCATTGACACCGCCGGGCGGTAAAGAGGCTTTAGGCGTCGCCTCACTCCAGGCGGGAACGATCGTCGACAACAACACCCGCACGGCCTACATCCGTGACATTCAGGTCACCAGTGTTCGCTTCCCTTCTCTCGATCCCGAAACGGCGACAAAGATGGAGCAGACCTTCCGTGAGTTGGTGCCCACCGGTGGCGAGCCGATCTCAGTAGACCGGCTGATGGCAGACCTGGAACAGAAGAAGCTGGAGGCCACACCAGTCGCCGTGAAGACAGACCCGCCGGAGATCTTCTACAGCACCAAACCGGCAATTCTGCTCAAGGTAGATGGCAAGCCGGTGATGGGTCCGATCGAGAAGCTCAAGCTGCAATTCGTGGTCAATACGAATTGGAACGTCATCTATGACAAATCGAAGAAGATGTACTATCTCGCGTACCAGAAAGGCTGGCTCAGGGCGAAGGACCTGAAAGGGCCGTGGGAGCCCACGCAGGAGCTACCGAAAGAGATGGAGAAGCTGCCTGCCAATGAAATGTGGGCTGATGTGAAGAAGCTGGTTCCCGCGCCTGCGCCTTCTGGTGCCGTGCCACACGTTTTTTTCAGTGACTCACAGGCAGAGCTGATCCTCACGAGTGGGTCGCCGGTTTACGCCAAGGTGCCGGGCACGCAGCTGCTCTATATCACCAACACGGAGAATGACGTTTTCCTCGATAACGCGACGAAGCAGGTTTATGTGCTGCTTGCCGGGCGATGGTTCCGCAGTCACTCTCCAGAAGGGCCTTGGGAGTATGCCGGCAATGACCTCCCTCCCGACTTCGCAAAGATTCCACCAAATTCGCCGAAAGCAGCTGTGCTGGCATCCGTCCCGGGAACCATTCAGGCTGAAGACGCGGTCATGCTGGCGCAAATTCCCACCACAGCCGTCATCAACAAAAAGGAAGCTGAAGCCAAGGTCAAAGTCGCTTATGACGGTGACCCGCAATTCAAGCCCATTGAGAACACGAACCTGCAGTACGCCACCAACACGCAGGACAAGGTCATCAAGGTGGGTGATCTCTACTATCTGTGCTTCGACGGCGTGTGGTTCATGTCGAAAAACGCGAATGGACCGTGGAAGACCGCAGATTCAGTGCCCAAGGAGATCTATTCCATCCCACCCAGCTCGCCGGTCTACAACGTGACGTATGTGACGCAGGGCAATTCCACCGAGGACACTGTCGAATCGAGCACGGCAGCGGGTTACTTTGGGATGTTTGTAATCGGCATGACCGCGGGACTCTGCATCGGCTACGGGACCGGCTACTACTATCCGCCTTACGTCTGGTACGGCGGAGGCTATCCGGTGTACCGCGGCTGGCCTGCGACGTACGGCGTGGGAGCCGTTTACAGCCCATACCGCGGGGCTTATGGCTACGGCCGCGCTGCTTACGGACCCTACGGAGCAGTAGGTTCTTCTGCCTGGTATAACCCGTCGACCGGGAGGTATGGACGCACTACAACGAGGCAAAGCTACTACGGCGGCGGACGTACGGCATCGACTGCCTACAATCCATGGACTGGAGGACGCGGAGCCTCGGTGCAGGGACATAATCCTTACGGGCAGTGGGGCCGCTCTGCGGCCGTTCGTGGCGACCAGTGGGTTCAGTCCGGGCATGTAACCACTGCTCGCGGAACCACCGGAGCTTACCGATCATCTCAAGGAGCAGGGGTCGCCAGCACGAGGGCGAACGGCACTGTGGCGCGCACCAGCAACGGCGTGTATGCGGGCAATGATGGAAATGTGTACCGCAGAAATTCCTCCGGCAACTGGAGCCAGTACGACAACGGCAACTGGAAGAACGTACAAGCCAGCTCAGAACAGAAAGAAAACCTGAACAATGCGCGGCAAGATGCACAACAGAACGCGCAAGGCAGGCGGCAGGAAGCGCAACAGAATGTTCAGTCCAGGCAGCAGAATTCATCGCTTTCCCAGGCTGACCGGTCGCAGGCTGCGCAAAATCTGCAGAATTCGCGCAGCAGCGGATCAACGCCTTCGGTCTCGCGGGACACGATGCAGGGACTCAACAGCTCTGCACAAGCCCGCCAATCCGGAGCGCAACGAAGTTCCGGATCGGGACGCAGTTCATTCAGTGGCGGCGGTCGATCCAGAGGAGGCGGAGGACGACGGCGATGAAGGATGGAGCAGCTAGTTCAGGCATGGATTCGAAAGGCAGTCATTCGCCGCAACCAGGCACAGTCGATCGCCAGCTGCTTCAAACCTATGCCAGGAGTTTTGGACTGCAGCAGCGCGTCAAATATCCACTGCTGGACGGATTGGAGGCGGGTGATCTTCGAACCGTCCTCGCTGCTTCCCGGCAGATGCGATGCCAGGCGGGATCAGTCATCTCCTCACAGGGAGAGCCGGCAGATCGAGTTTTTCTGTTGGTCAGGGGACGTGCCCGGTTTTTTATGCTCACGCCGGAAGGTGAGAAAGTGATACTGATGTGGCTTCCCGAAGGACACGCCTTCGGAGGAGGCACATTCAGCCCAGATCCTTCTTTTTATCTCGTCAGCACAGAGGCCGTTCGCGACAGCCTGGTACTGGCATGGGAAAAAAGTACCTTTTTATCGCTAGCCCGGCAGTTTCCGATCATCCTGGAAAATTGTCTTTTTGGCGCATTCCAATATTTGAGCTTTTATGTAGCTACTCACCTGGCACTGATCACGAATAACGCAATGCAACGGCTGGCAGAAGTCTTGTACCACCTGGCCCTGGGCATCGGACACGAGAGTGCCGGGGGAATCGAGGTGGATGTAACGAATGAGGAATTGTCGCAAGCCGCAAACGTCACGCCCTTCACCACCAGCCGGCAGCTGAACCGGTGGCGACGTGAGGGCATCCTTACAAAGCGGCGCGGAAAGATCGTCCTGCTGAAGCCGCATCGGCTCTTTGGCCTGGAAGCACCATCAAAATATATGCTCAATCCTGCTTACTGGTGGCTCAAGCAGATTCCGGCTACTTCGGAGCCGCAAAACAGATCGAAGGCCAGTTAGCTGATGTGAGCGAATTGAATCAGGTGCCGCTGCAAGCGTTGCTGTTTAACTCAGGTGCAAGCAATCGAGCACCTTTATCGGTATCCGCTTCCCCTTGCGCACCGCGACAGATTCTAATGCGTGCAGTAGTGGAAGGAGCAGGCTCCTGACCCCTCCAAGAGCTTGCACTCCTAACCGTCCAAGGGGCGAGCGTGGCAACCCCAATCTGCCGGGCTCGCCTTTTAACGTTTAGCGCAATTCGTCACACTTAACTACAAGCACCGGCGGTATTTGAATCTTCGTTAACCGGAAATTCTGCGCCTTGACCTCGAGTCAAGGAGCTTTGCGGAGATGCACTTTACCGAGGCCTCCATCTGGCAATCATGCTTCCTACAACAAAAGGAAAGGATCGGTGCGATCAATGAAGAGATTTGCAGTAGCGCAATTGTTTGTGGCTCTAGCCATCATGGCTTCCACATGCTGGGCCCAGCCGGAGGCGCCGAGATACAACTTCACGCTTGGCGGCGGAGTTGGATTCCCGCAAGGTAGCACTTCCGATTTTGCAAATTCTGGCGGCAACTTTGTAGTTGGTGGTGGTGTGAATACCGGCCCTGCTATAGGTTTCGATGGTGAGTTCATGTGGCACGACCTTCCGCCGAAAACGGCCGTGGTTGCCGCCACGGGCGCGCCGGATGGAGCCGCACGGTTGTATGCGGTTACGGCAAATGTCATTTTGCACGCGCCGGAGAGGGCCAAACTGGGCGGTTATGGAATCCTGGGCGGCGGCTGGTATCACCGCTCCTGGGAGTTGACTCACCCCAGCCTCGCCATTGGAACCACATGCCTGCCTACCTATGTATGGTGGGGTGTGGTTTGCGGTAACGGCATTGTGGAATCCACCACGAAGATAGCAGGTAACAGCAGAGACGGCGGCGGATGGAATGCCGGCGCTGGCGTTACCTATCGTATCGGCGAGTCACACGCGAAGATCTATGCCGAGGCGCGCTTTCATTATGCCTATTTCAGCGGAATCAACACCAGGATCATACCTTTGACGTTTGGGTTCAAATTTTGATCCTTCGGGCTTCTCGAGTTCATGCAGGCCGCGAGAGGCGGGGTTGGTATGGTTGCTGACTGATAAAGCTTACTGCTTCACTTCGTCTGTCTGGCCACGTATGGAGGTTATGGGTATGTTACAGAGAACATTTCTTGTTGTGTGCGCATTTGCACTTTGCGTGATCGCGCAAAGCTACCTTTCCGGCCAGCAGCCCCAAACCAGTGACAACTCCGGCGCGAGCCAGTCCACGCCGAAAGCTCACGTAAAAAGCGCTGGAGGCACCAAGACCGCTGTAGGTTGCGTGGCCAAAGAAGGCGACGGCTTCGTCCTGAAGACGGAGGAAGGCACCTATCAGTTCGACACGAGCCGCGATCTCTCAAACCTCGTCGGCAAGAAGGTGAAGATTGTGGGGCAATGGCAGGCTACCGGGGTTACCACGGCAGCGCCGATCGAGCAAACTAAAGCGGCTGGAGCCGAGGCTGGAGGTCAGGAAGATACGGCCCAGAAGAGCAGTAATGCACATCGGGCATTTACCGGCGATATGCGGTTGCACATAACTGGCGATGTGATTGGAGACTGCAGCCAGGGAAAGTGAGTGCCTGGCGATGGGAACAGAATGAGAGCGGGCGCTTGTGTCGCCAGAAAACGAGGTAATGCATGCTTAAGCCAAGGATAATTGCGGTTGTTTTTGGCCTGGTCGCCATCACGGCGGCGGGTCAGGACGTAAAGAAAGATTACGACCATCAATTCGATTTTTCTCAACTACACACCTTTTCGGTCGAGATCGGTACCCCGTGGGGAAACCAACTTGCTGAGAATCGGGCAAAAGAGATAGTGACAAACGCCCTGAGCCAAAAGGGCTGGACTCCCGCGGACAAGAGTACCGCCGATGCTCAGGTCATCATTCACGGAGCAACGGGAACCAAGAAAAGCCTCAACACGTTCTATTCCGGAGGATACGCCGGATACGGCTGGGGCGGCTTTGGCGCTCCTGGAACGGCGACCACTACCGTGAACGAATACCGCGTCGGAACGATGGTAGTGGATGTCTTTTCCGCAAAGGACAAGCGGCTCGTGTTCCGAGGATCCGCACAGGATGAAATTTCGGACAAGCCGGAGAAGAACACCAAGAAAGTGGAGAAGGCCGTCGACAAAATGTTCAAGGACTTCCCTCCAGGCGCAAAGAAGGAAGGCAAGGAAGG
>DATAEJ010000160.1:0-50309 GCA_036258095.1 Candidatus Angelobacter sp.
TTCTTCCGCTGAACCAGGAAATGCGCCAACTCCTTCAGCGTGTCGGCGCGGTGAACGAACGATCCCAGCGCGTTGCAGCCCGAAGTGATCAACTCGTCCGCCATACGGGTGGATTCGTCGATCCCGAACAGGGCAGGGTAAGTCGCCTTCTCTGAGGCCGTGTCCTTGCCCGCTGTCTTGCCGAGCTGCTCCGATGATTGTGTCACGTCGAGCACGTCATCCACGATCTGGAATGCTAGCCCGATCGACCGGCCGAAGTCGCGCAGCCGCTGGATCTCCGGCATGGAGCCGCCGGCGTAAATGCCGCCACTCACCAGGCTTGCCGTGATCAGTGCGCCGGTTTTGGAACGATGGATGTATTCAAGAGCTGCGGCATCAGGCCGCTGCCGCTCGGCTTCAAGGTCTTTCACCTGTCCGCCAATCATTCCATCCACCGTGCCGGTTCCCTTTGCGATTTCTTCAATGATCTTTACCCGTGCTTCCGCCGGACACTTCAGCCGGGCAAGGACTTCGTAAGCCTGCGTCTGCAGCGCGTCGCCGGCAAGAATGGCGATCGCCTCACCATAAACCACATGGCACGTCGGCTTGCCGCGACGAAGATCATCGTTATCCAGCGCCGGTAGGTCATCATGGATAAGCGAATAGGTGTGCAGCATCTCCAGCGCGCTACCCAGCTCTTCAATGCCGTCGGGCAGTTGACCGGCAATCATGCGCGCCGCTTCCATGCACAAGATGGGGCGCAGCCGCTTGCCCCCGGCAAAAACGCTGTGACGCATTGCCTGGTGAATGGATTCCGGCCGCTGCTGCGGCGAAGGTAGAAGTCGTTCTAGGGCCGCATCCGTGATGCCCCGGCCCTGCTCGAGTATGTCTTTGAGCATGAATGAACGAGTATAAACGACCCGCAGCTCTGTCGCAGCGCGGCAGAACCGGAGATCGACCACCCTCACCACATCACATGCTGCCCGGTTTTCCCGGAATGCTCACATCGATCGGAATCACCGTGCCCAGCGAGCTTAATGGATGACCAAACTCCCTGGAGTTCCCGACCACCAGTATCGCCATCTGTTCCGGATGGAGGTACTTTTTCGCCACGCGATTCACGTCCTCGGTGGTCACCTTCTCAATGCCCGCCCGGAACAATTCCAGGAAATTTGGCGGATATCCGTAGAATTCGTATCGCATCCGCTCCGCCAGTACCTTGTCTTTGGAATCGAACTCGAAGATGAAGGAGTTCAGGATCGAGTCTTTGGCTTTCTTGAGTTCGTCTGCGGTGACCCCGTCTGTGATGATTCGCGAAAGTTCCTCATGGACGGCCTCAATTGATCGCACTGTCGTGGCACTTTTAGTCGAAAGACCAATACGTGCGATGCCCGGGTGATCGAACGACGAACCCACGCCTCCACCCACCGCGTACGCCAGTCCTTCCTTGGTGCGGATCTTTGCAAAGAGCCGGGATGAAAAGCCCCCGCCGAGAATCTCATTCATCGCCACCACCGCAAAGTAGTCCGGGTTGTGGCGATCGATCCCGAGGTCAATCATGCTGATATCGCTCTGGTTTACATCATCTTTTTCGATGAAGTAAACTCCCGGCCTTGGACGGCGGAAGGGGGTCTGGGTAGACTGCAACCGCTCGCCCTTGGGCAGTTGGCCGAACGCATGGCGCAGCTTCTGCTCCATTGCCGCAGAATCGAAATCACCGGTGATTCCAATGATCATGTTTGCAGGTACAACCGTGCGTTGGTGCCAGTTGATCAGGTCGTCGCGCGTCACCGCCGCGATCGTGGCGTACTCCGGCGTACGCGCGTACGGGCTGTCCCCTCCGTAGGCCAGCTTCGCCGATTCGCGACCGGCAATCTCATCAATGTCATCGTTCCGGCGTGAAATCACGCTGTCAATCTGGTTCTTCGCCAGCTTGATCTTGTCTTCACGGAATTCAGGGTTTTGCAGCAGGTCCACCATCACTGGGAAGACCTGGTCAAACTGTTCTTTCAGGGATGACCAGGCCAGAAAAGTGGAGTCGAGGCTGCCTGATGTCTCCACCCGCGCCGCACGCGACTCGAGGAAATCGTCAAGTTGGTCGCCTGTGCGAGTTTTCGTTCCACCAGTGCGCCAGACTTCTCCATAGATCGTCACCAGCCCAATCTTGGGTGCCGGTTCGTCGCGTGAACCCCCGCGAATGCGGATGGTCCCGTCAATCAGTGGCAGCTCATGGTCCTCCTGCAGGAAAACTATCAGGCCATTCTCGAACTGAATGCGCTTGGGTTCCTGCGGCTTGAACTCGCGGAGCGGCCGTACGGTAACTCTTTTCCAGCTCGGAGGAATTCCCGGGGTTGGCAGGCCGCGACGTTGCGCGCTCCTCGCCGGGGGAATCTGCGCCGGGTTTTGCGCTCCTGTCGCCTGTGTCGGGTTTTTCGCTCCGGTCGTCTGTGCCGGTGCAGCACAGCAGCACAGCAACAAAGACGCTACCAGCAACTGGATTCTCATTGCTGCGCTCCTTTCTCCTGCGCTGCCGGCCTCGCCGGCCCGGGCGCTGAATTCGTCTCCACGATCCCGACGGTCCGGTTCTGTTCCGTGAATATCTTGTTGGCGACCCGGCGGAGGTCGGCTTTGCTCACTTTATCGATACGGTCAATCTGCCGGAACAGCTCGCGCCAGTTACCGTAATAAGCCTGATATTCGCCGAGCTGCGTTGCCAGCCCCTGATTGTCGTTCAGCCCCCGGATCAGGTCAGCCTTCGCCCGCGTCTTGATCGACTCGAGTTCCTCGTCCGAAACGTCCTGCGTCTTCAGGCGCTCGATCTCCGCGTGAATGGCCGTACCCATCTCCTCCGCGGTATGACCCTGCGTGGGAACAGCAAAGAAATAGAAGAGGCTGGGATACTTATTGCCCGGGAATGTCCCGCCCTGTGCCGCGAGTGCGATCTGCTTGTCACGTACCATGGAGCGGTAGAGCCGCGAGGTCCGTCCTTTGGACAGCAGGTCGGAGAGAACGTCATATACCGAGTCATCGGGATCGCGAAAACTCGGCCGGTGATAGCCCTCAATGTAGAGTGGCTGGCTGCGATCATGCAGGAGGACTTCGCGCAGCGCGCGCTGGGGCGGTTCTACGGTGCGCAGCGGCTCGGGGGCAGGCCCGGTGGGAATGCGACCGAAATATTTCTCGATCAGCGGGATCGCCGTGGCAGCCTTCACATCGCCCACAACCGCCACGGTGATGTTCGCCGGAACATAGTATTTGCGATAGAAATTTGCCGCATCCGTTGCAGAGAACGATTGCAGGTCGGAAGGCCAGCCTACCACCGGGCGGCCGTAAGGATGCGCCACATATGCGGCTGCCAGAAACTGCTCCAGCAATCTGCCCTGCGGAGAACTGTCGGTCCGCATGCGCCGCTCTTCCATCACCACGTCGCGTTCCTTATAAAACTCGCGCATCACCGGATGCAGCAGCCGCTCCGACTCCAGATACGCCCACAGCTCCAGCCGGTTCTCAGGGAAGGAATAGTAATAAACTGTCTCGTCCAGATCGGTGCTGGCGTTTAACCCGGCTCCGCCTTCGCTCTCCACGATCTGCCCGAACTCATTGGGAACTACATATTGTTCGGCGTCGTCCATCGCAGCCTTCCACTGCGCTTCAAGCTGCGCGACCTTCTTGTCATCTCGTCCGACTTCTTTACGCAGCTCGCGCTGGTATGCCGCGTAAGTCTGCTCGACTTTTTCGAGCGCAATCTTCTCTTTCGGGTAGTTCTTCGTCCCGATCTCGTCTGTACCCTTGAACGCCATGTGCTCGAACATGTGCGCCAGTCCGGTGATGCCCTGGACCTCCTGCACTGAGCCCACGTCTACTCTTGTGTAGAAGGAGAAGACCGGGGCTTCAGGGCGTTCCATCACCACAATCGTCATGCCGTTGGTCAGCTTTTTGGTGGTGATGTGCTTTTCAAAGGATGCAATGTCCTGCGCCTGAGTGGCGGTAGTAAGAATCACCACGAGGCAAGCGATTGGTGCGAAACGTAAGCTGCGTAATTTCATAAGCTTTCCGCTTCAAGGTTAAAGCAGCAATCGTGCGCTTTTCAAATGCGTTGGGACCAGTATTGTAAGATTCTTTGCGTTTATGCCAATCACTCGTCTCATGTTTTGCGTCCTGCTCCTTGCCTCGTCACTTTTCGCCCAGACCACCGGCTTTACTCTTGAGCAGGTGCTCAGCTCACCTTTCCCAACGGGACTTACTGCTGCCGCGAAGACCAATCGCATTGCCTGGGTTTTCAATTCCAAAGGCGAGCGCAACGTGTGGATCGCCGACGCGCCGGCCTTTGAAGGCCGGCAGGTTACCCACTACCAGGGCGACGACGGTCAGGACATCTTCAGCCCCAAACTCACCCCCGATGGGAAGAGCGTGGTCTATGCTCGCGGCTCAGAGGTGAATCGCGAAGGCTTTGTCGCGAATCCCGCGCATGAGTTGCAGGCGCCCAGGCAACAGGTGTGGGCGGCTGACATTGAGACTGGCCAGCCGCGCCTGCTCGGCGATATGGGATGCGATGAAGAGGATTGCGAGGACATACAGCTCTCGCCCGACGGCCACTGGGCGGTGTGGGTAGGAGCGAAGCATCATTTATTTATTGCGCCAATCGGGGGCGGCAAGCCTGCCCGCCAGCTGACCTCCCTCCGCGGCAACGAGTCCCAGCAGCAGTGGTCGCCAGACGGAAAGCACATCGTTTTTACTTCCGATCGCGGCGTGCACAGCTTCGTCGTGATTCTGGATATCTCGGGTGAAGGTGCGCTCGAGTCCTTTCACTACATTGCTCCGAGCGCTGATCGTGACATGGCCGCGCAGTGGTCGCCTGAGGGCAAGCAAATTGTCTTTATCCGCACCGGCGGGACAGAGCAACACCTGCCGATGATTCCTCTGCGTCCGCAGCCATGGGCCATCTGGCTGGCAGATGCATCGACTGCAACCGCGAAGGAACTCTGGCACAGCGGCACCGCCATGAATGATTCGTTGCCGCCGTTCGCAGCCGAATCGCTGAAATTTGGCGAGGGTGGAGTTGTTGTCTTTTGCTCAGAGAAAGACGGCAGGAATCGCCTCTATTCCATTCACATTTCCGGTGGTGTGCCGCGCGAACTCAGCGGAGTGGACGCGGACGTCGAAGATGTAGAACTGACGTCGGACAAGAGAGAGGTTTTCTACACGTCAAACCAGGGTGATGTCGATCGGCGACATATTTGGGCTGCAACGCTGCAGGACCCGCGGCTCCCCGTGAAGATTGACACCCGAGTTCAGGTCACTTCAGGACAAACAATTGAGTGGCATCCAATAGCGCTGGCCGATGGCACGTCAGTAGTGTGCTTTGGTTCTACTGCAACGTCTCCGGCCATGCCATATTTTTTGGCTCCCCGAGACGCTAAAGCCATTGTTCCCGCTATAAGGAAGATGATAGCTGCCTCCGCGCTGCCCAAAGATTTCCCCTCAGCTCAGCTCGTTGAACCGCAGCAGGTGGTTTTCAAGAGCGACGATGGCCTCGAAATCCACGGCCAGCTCTTTGTTCCGCGCAGTCGCCCCGCGAAGCCCGGCCCGGCCTTGATCTTCGTCCACGGAGGCCCGCCACGCCAGATGATGCTCGGCTTCCATTACATGTACTACTACCACAACGCCTACGCGCAGAATCAGTATCTGGCCAGCCTTGGGTACGTGGTGCTCTCAGTGAATTACCGGCGCGGCGTGATGTACGGCCGCGCCTTCCGCGAGCCGGCCAACGCGGGCTGGCGAGGCTCCTCCGAATATAAAGATGTTGTCGCAGGCGCAAAGTATCTTCAGTCGCTCAACTACGTGGACCGCAACCGCATCGGCATATGGGGCGGATCGTATGGCGGCCTGCTTACCGCGCTCGGTCTCGCGCGCAACTCAGGCATATTTTCAGCCGGCGTCGATTTCCACGGCGTTCACGACTGGTCAACCTTGCTCGGCGACTCGGCTTCCGGAATGGCCCAGCCGCCTGACTTCAAAGAAGCCTTGAAGCTCGCGTTTGATTCTTCGCCGGCCGCCTCCGTCAGCCAGTGGAAATCGCCGGTGCTGCTCATCCATGGCGACGACGATCGCAACGTGCCCTTCGCGCAGACCACTGATCTGGTCCAGCGCCTGCGCAAACAGAATGTGCACTTTGAGGAGTTGATCCTGCCCGACGAAATCCACGATTTTCTGTTATGGAAAAGTTGGGTCAACGGATATCGGGCGACCGCGGAATTTTTTGACCGCCAGCTGCGGTCAAAGTAGCTGGTTGAGAGAACAGAGAGGTGACCTGCTAAGCAGGTCAACCTCTCTGGACTTCCCTCATAATCATGCGGGCGAGCTCCACCGATTCAGAAATCACAAACGTGACCTTTGGCGTGCGCTTGATCGGCTCGCCCTTTAGCCGGACCACCGCGATGATAGACGCGGCAATCACCAGAACTGCATTCTCGCGTTGCTTTTCCACAACGAAAAGCATAGAGCGAAATTAAAGCGAAGTCAAGCCTATGCTCAGGCGTATCGATCTACAATCCGAAAACTCCTACTTGGTCCCACAATCCTTCCTCCCGGTATCGGCGACGCTGGCGATCAGCCATCTTCCCTCAGTGCGAACAACGTTAAACAGATCGGTGCCGCAGTGGTCCACCTTCCCGTCGACGAGAAACTCGAACGGGGCCCACACCACAGCCAGATCATTGTCGACCTTTATCAGTGGATCGTGGATTCGTTCCTCAATTTGTGCTTTTCCGGGTTTGCCGACCGCCTCTGCGAATGCGTCAAACGTCATTTGCGTCGGCTTTCCATCGCGCATTAGGACCATGGTTCCGCCGGGTAGCAGTGGCTTTTTGATCGCCGCCGCATCGCGTTTCGCCATTCCGTCGAACATCGCGTTAATCGGCGCCAGTACGGCTTGCTCGTCTGGCGCTGTGCCGTGCAGGTCAGAAACAAGAACGCTTGCGGCGGCCACGCCAGCAAGACCCATAAGGATCAACAATCGATACGCTTTATTCATGGTTGACGATTGTAAACGAGCTCTCACTGTGGATTTTTGACTTTCGGAGTTAGAGTCTCGCGTTGCGAAGAATGCACGCCGTGCGCTCTCCGGCGAACCCTCGTACTGCTCTGCAGAATTACAGCGTCCACTTGCCCCGGTCGCATTCTTTCGCGTGCGGGTGCGGCTCGGTGCCACGCCAACGGGGAATGCCGTACCAGAGAACCAGCAGAAGGGAACCGCCCAGGGGCGCCATCAGAGGGTAAGAGCATTGCGACCCTAGATGCCCAGTCTGACACACTCTTATTGCCATATAGCCGCCCAGGATGGCGCCAATTACCCCGAGGACAAGAAAGTGGGGGAGCCTGCATTTGACGCGTGTCTGAAAAAGCAGGTGAACAGCGATTCCGGTGAGGGATCCCAGAATGATCCATTGCAGTGTCATGCTCAGTGCGCCTGCGCCCCGAATTACCGGAGCCCAGACGTATAAAGAGCCACTCTGGACCAATACACCCCACATAATCTGTTAGAACCTGAAAGTGGGTCCGAACGTTATCCGGAGATTGTGATGTGTGCCGTTGTCCCAGTACATTTCGTCCCCGGCATCTACCCTGATTCCCAGCAGGCCTGCGTGGAACCCAATCCCGCCACCCGGGTAAAAGACGGCTTGGGTGGTGGTGCCGCTCGTGTCAATCAAACCCGAGATGAAGCTGGGAAGTGATGTTGTCTGCGATTCCGGCCTGAAGTTCATGACGCCACCCTTAAAAAATAGAAAGTAGCTGCCGCCCTTGGTCTGGACTTTGAAGCCACCATTGCCATGGATCACGCCCAATCGCAGCGTTGTCACATTGAAAGTGCCCGAGCCGGAGCTGAGTATCTCGACAGCCGGATGCTTGAAATCATAAGAAGCTTCGCCTTCGAGCACAAGGTGCGACGTCAGGTTCACGTTGAGCCTGCCGCCTAGCCCCACTGCCGTATTGGGGAACCTGGGAAGGTCGAGATTTCCATAACTCCCAAACACTCCAATTTCCACGTGTTGTGAAAAGGCAGGTATTGAGCAGATCATGACGAACATGAATAGCAGGCGGAACTCGACTCTTCCTTTTCTGCCGACGTGCTTTTCTCCCGGACGATTCATGCAGATTTCCCTTTTTGCCCCTGTGGTGCGGCGCGGACAACGTCACACTCCTGTTCTTGTTACTGATGTCGTGCCGTGCAGTCGCGACAATTACATGATTCACAGTAGTGGCGCTGAAGTGCACGTTCGGAAACGGATTCCAGTAAGCGTTTTGCACGGCAGGAAACCAAGGACCGGCGACGCGAGCCGAGACACTGCTTCAGGCAATAGTCTCTAGATCAACCAGAGTCGCAGAACAGTGCTGGCGTGAGTTGATCTTGAACAGCTTGAGCAGGCTGAAATAAACGTTGGTTGCCCTTTTGACTCCTGTTCAACCCAGAGAGGAATTGATCGTGAGCAAGCTTGACCGCTGTTTATGGTCGGGCCATCTTAATCGCTCATATGCATTTCCGCGGGTGAAGTTCTCTGCGGGAGCCGCGATGAATTCATTTCAAACAGTTGTTTCGCCGTGCGCTGGGGTTGGAGAAAGACCGTGCGGTCCCGAACATCAAACCGACGTACTGTCACGATTAGGCGCGGAGACATGAGATACAAGGTTCTCATCGCAGATGAAGAAAAGATACTGACTGACGGCTTGACAGCTGTTCTATCCCCGTACTTCGAAATTGCAGGCTCAGCCGCAAACGGACACGAACTCGTTTTCCTCGCCAGGAAATTCAAGCCGGACGTGATCGTTAGCGAAATCTGCATGCCGGAGCTCAATCTGCTGGACGCCCTGAAGGTCATCAGAAAAGCAGGTGTGAAAAGCAGGTTCATCGTCCTGACTTCGCACACTGATGTATATCTTGCCATTGAGGCGTTTCGCGCTGGTGTCGCAGGCTATGTGATGAAGCATGCAGGGAAGGAAGAATTGATTGCGGCGATCCGGAGCGTCATTGACGGGCGCGATTTCCTGAGTTCTCGGTTCCCCGTAGATCTGGTCACGCTCTTATCAGAGGCCGTCCGCCGCCCAGAAAACGGCCGGCCGAATCTGACGAAGCGGCAGCGGGAGGTGCTCCAGCTCGTAGCCGAAGGCAAGACGATGAAGGAAGTCGCCGTCGCCCTTTCAATCTCCACGCGGACTGCTGAAGCTTACAAATACGAAATTATGCGCCTGCTGGGATTGCACCACAGCACTGAGCTGGTGCACTATGCCATCCGTATCGGCTTGCTCACCATACCCCGGATGGAGATTGCTGCCTGAAAGTTGAGCGGATAAGAATACGGGCCGCCTGGAAGAGCGGCCCGTTGTCGTTGTCGAAGTTTGTTGATGAATTGTCTTGAGTTACTGGTGAGGGCCGCCTGCGGGGGCCGCATTTTCAGCGGAGACGCGATTCTGAAGCAGGTCAAGAAGAGGCTCTGCGTCCTGCGGCGTCGATACTGCGCCGTTTCTCACAATCTCTCTCGCCGATACCTCGCGTCCATAAAGGACCTCATTGGCGCGGTTATCAGGACGCACTGTGGATCCGTCCAATGAAATCCCGGCGAAGAGGCCTCGCGAACGGGAGAACGCCAGAATCTTGGCGTGCATCGCCAGATCCGTTGAAGCTTCCATGGTCCGTCCGAATGGTCCGCCGGCAAGCGATGCATCGCCCCCAAGCTTGAACTTGCTGCCCAGAAGTGAATCGACACCACGGTCATTCATGATCAACAACACTGTGTCCGTTCCCTGAATACCGACCTGGAGGCCGAAATTGCCTCCTTCCATGGCGTACATGGCGGGTGCGCTCCACGTCTGGTTGTAATTTTCTCCCTGCCGGCACGTCATTACTCCGCGGCCATACCTTCCTCCAACGGCGAAAGCAAGCTTCTTCACTCCAGGGACGATGATGATACATTTTGCGTCCTTCACCAGCCCTTTGGAGATCATCACCTTGGATCCAAGCAGTTCCTTCATCACCGCTGTAGATTCGCGCAAACGATCACTGCTTTTCCTGCGGATTGCGGCATTCTCTTTCTCTGTCTCAATCCGGTCGAGCTCTCTGTTGATGCGGGCCAGGTCTGCGCGGTCTTTTGCCGAGAGACTTTGCTCCGCCTGTCCTTGTCCCCACGACGGAGGCTGGCTACTTGCCGGTTGATTGGCTGGAGCTTGAGTCTGAGAGTTCGATGGCTGAGTCTGCGAAGTTTGGACAGGCTGCTGTGCCGCCTGAGTTGTAGCCGCAGGCTGTGCAGATACAGACGGCGGTGGCGTCTGCGAAGCAGGCACCTGCGAAAGTGCTACCGTTCCCAGCAGGAACACAAAAAGCGCGACAAACTTTGCTGATGACATCGAAAACACCTCGTGTGCAATTTGAGGGCACTAATACAGATTTGATTGTTGGCGCAAGCGTTGACCGGGCCAAGTGGAAAAACTGCAGGCGTCTCGTACCGAAAGATTACGAGGGTTTTCTCCTCAACTTCTGGATCATGTGATGCCATGCTATGCGAATTTCTCAGGGATTAAGTCCCCGCCAAGAGAAGGCCCGTGCTAAGAAAACTAATCCAGAATCTGGAAATCGAGCAGGCCTTTGCAACCTTAGAGGAATGGTAAGTTTTGCAATGAGTGAAGATTGTCCATTCTGCATCCTGCGTTGTCACACGCAGGCAGGGGCTTGAAACCAATGATGCTGCTTGCTGTGGGCGCAAGCCGTGAGACTAGTCGTGAATAATCCGAGGAGTGCAGACGGTCGCAAGCTCTGTCGATGCATTTTGGACGCGATGAACGACGCAGTCCTGATTTTTGATCCGCACTCGTATCAGATCCTTGAAGTGAACAGGAAGGCAACCCAGCTTTACGGCTATTCGCGGAGGGAACTGCGCGCGAAGCATTTGCAGGACCTTACGTCGGATGTGCCGACGTACCGAGAAATCGCCCATCCCGTAAGCGAGGTCGAAGCTGTCCACTTTTCACGCCAAGGAGAGAGGCTGGAAGTGTGCACGAGTCTCTCGTTGCTGGACTACTGGGGAAAGCCGGCCGTCCTCAGCATCAACCGCGACGTACGTCAGGCAAAACAACTCCAGGCGTCGATTCTGGCGAACGAAAGAAGATTTCGCCTGCTCATCCAGAATATCTCTGAGATTGTGGCCATGGTTGATCCACAGGGCGTCGTCAAGTTCATCAGCCCCCAGGTGGAAAGGGTGCTCGGTTTCTGCACCACTGACCTTGTCGGTCGAAATGCTTTCGAATTCATCCATCCAGACGATCGCGAGCGTGCCCAGGCCGAGTATTCAAAGACGGTTCAGGAGCGCGGAGAAGGAATTCCGTCAGTGCTTCGCGTCCGAACTGCGCGTGACCGTTACCTTCCTCTGGAAGTCATAGCCAACAATGTGCAGCATGATCCCGAGGTGGCGGGCATCATATTCACTGCTCGCGACCTGAGCTATCGCAAGGAACTTGAGGATACGATTCGACGCGCCAACGCGGACCTGGACAAGAGGGTTCAGGAGCGCACGATGGAGCTGGCCAAGGCGAATGCTGCTCTCCGTCTTGAAAACCAGCAAAGGCGCTATGCGGAAAAGCAGTTGCAAAAGTCTTTTTCGCTTCTGAACGCCACGCTGGAATCTACCGCGGACGGAATACTGGTGGTTGGAAGTGATGGTGCGGTGCGCAGCTTCAACCGCAAATTCTCAGAGATGTGGAATATCCCTTCTTCAGTGCTGGGCGTCGCAACAGATTCAGATCTGCTCCGAATCGCCGCGCCACAAGTGGACGATCCGGACGCTTTTCTCGAAAGTACGCAGAAGCTCTATGCCGCTCCGGAAGAGAGCACCCTTGACACTCTGCGCCTGAAGGACGGCAGAGTGCTCGAGAGGTATTCCCAGCCACAAAAAATCGGATTAAGAACAACCGGAAGAGTGTGGAGTTTCCGTGATGTGACACAGTCATACTGGCTGCAGGAGGAGCTTCATCAAGCCCAGAAGATGGAGGCCGTCGGCCGCCTCGCCGGTGGAGTGGCGCATGACTTCAACAACATTCTCATGTTGATGTCGGGCTACACTTCACAACTGCTGGAACAGGAAGGTCTCCCCGATTCCGCCAGGACTGTATGTAAACAACTTGCCGCCGCCGCTACGCGTGCCTCCTCGCTCACTCGCCAGCTGCTGGCATTCAGTCGAAAACACCCGATTTCGCCGGAAGTAGTAGACGTCAATGAGGTCATCACCGGGCTTGAGACGATGCTGGGGCGCCTGTTGCCGATCGGCGTGGAGTTTCGCATTGTTACGCATCACACCATTCTGCCGGTCTATGTGGATCGATCTCAGCTGGAGCTCATGATTCTCAATCTCGTGTTGAATGCACGTGACGCGATGCCCTCCGGCGGCATTTTGAGAATAGAAATCAAGGAAGGTGTGCTCGATTCCGACAGTGCAGGGAAAACTCTTGGGACCAGAGACTATGTCGTGATTGAAATCTCCGATACTGGCCATGGCATGACGCACGAAGTGAAGACGCGGATCTTCGAACCATTCTTTACCACGAAAGAGAGTGGAAAGGGCACTGGCCTTGGTCTTTCGACGGTGTACGGAATTGTGGAGCAAGCCGGCGCACATATCGCCGTTGATAGCGAACCCGATCAGGGAACCACATTTCGCATCTATTTTCCAAAGGTCGATATCAAAGAGGTCCGTCCTGAGAAGATCGACGTTCCGCCCGCACCCGGTGTTGAGACGATCTTACTTGTTGAGGATGAAGAGGGTATCCGCACGATGACACGGGCCTATCTTGAAAGCCTCGGGTACAAAGTGTTAGAAGCTGGTACCGGGCCTGAGGCGCTCCAGGTGTCGCGTGCGTACAAAGGCACGATTCACCTTTTGCTCAGCGATATAGTCATGCCGGGAATGCGCGGGGACGAATTAGCACGCCTGTTGAGTCAGGAGCGTCCGGATGTTAAAACGATGTTTATTTCCGGCTTCGCGAATGTGCACGAATTAGACCCTCACATCGCGATCGTGGAAAAGCCCTTCACGTTTCCCGATCTGGGTCGCGAAATACGCGACCTTCTCGACCATGCCGATCCTCGACTAAGCGAACAGAGGCGTGCCTCCTGAGGATTGCGGTCACATTGAAAACCTCTCATTTATGCTGATACGGTTCTTGAATCGCACCATCTCTAGAGCAATACTTGCGTTTCGTCTGGAAACGTCATACTCGAGTAGTAACCATCCGTTACTACGACGTGCTCAGGAAATTACTCAATCGGCCTGATTGGAAGCATCTGTCTGGCAGAACTATCCTGCTCGCTAATGATCGGGTGCGGCAGGCGCCTGATCAGAGTAAAGGAGAAGGCCATGACTCTTCGTCCGGCAGCGTGGGCAAGCACACTGATCCTGGCGATGTTGGCGGTATCTTGTACGAAAAACACTCCAGGGAACACACCGTCAAGCCAGGCTCAGCCGGCGACTGAGAGCACTCCACAGTCGTCGCCTGCTTCTGCTGCGGGCGAAGAGTCAAAGGCTGTGGCGACACCAGAAAAGGCTCCTGCATTGAAGGAGCGCGCACCCGCGCCAAAACAGGCGACAACAGAGAAGAAGGTTCCGGAGCAGGAGGCAGTTACTCAGGCGCCTCCTCCCACTCCGCCGCCTCCAGTAGTTTTGCCCGCCGGAACCAAACTTAACGTGCGGATCAATGATGCAGTGAGTGCCAAGAGCAGCAAGCCCGGCGATGCGTTTACAGGATCCATTGCACAGCCGGTCGTGGTGCAGGGACGCACAGTCATTCCGTCTGGTTCCCCCGTCTCCGGAGAGGTGGTCGCTGCGCAGCAAGGTGGCAAGGTCAAAGGAGAATCTTCTCTCACCCTCCATGTAACACAGGTTCGTGCCTACGGAGTCGCATATAACGTAAGTACGGACCAGTTCGTACAGCAGGCTAAAGGTAAAGGCGGCCGCACGACAAAGATGGGTGCCGGCGGGGCCGCGGCCGGCGCTCTCATTGGCGGTCTGGCTGGGGGAGGCAAAGGCGCCGCGATTGGAGCAGGAGTTGGTGCTGGTGCGGGTGTGGCTGGTTCCGCTTTTACCGGCAACAAAGAGCTGTCCATCCCCGCCGAAGCTGTCCTGCAATTTCCTTTGACTCAGCCTGTACAGATCCAGATACCAGCCCACAAGACCAATGCGCCACCTGCAGGGGATGAGGAAAAGAAATAATGAAGACCCGTATACAGATTGCCGTTGCCACCGTCCTCTTGCTGGTAGGAGTTGCTCAATCGCAAAATCGAGATGCTACCAGCCGCGATCTCAGAGGCGTGCCTCACTCCCACAAATACTTTTGGTCAGTTTTCGGCGGCACGGTGCTGGGAACTGGGATAGGGATAATCGCGCCTGGAGGCAATACGAGTGCCGTCAAAGGCGCGATTCTGGGAGGAAGCATCACGTCCGCATTCTATTTGGCCTCACATCGCAGGGCTGCCGGCAACTACCGCCCATGGGCCCACATTGCAACCAATGCTGCAATTGTCGGTGGCGGTCTATGGACCATCTGTGATTGCGGGTCCTGGGGCTGGGCCGGCGCTCTGATCGGAGGTGGAGGAACTGCCGTGCTTCAGTCCTTTGGCCGTGGGAACCGTCATCTTACTGCGAGTAACACTGGTGACATCGATCAAAGCAGCACAACCGCAGAGGCGATACCGGAACTTACCCCCTGGTCGCCAGCCGTGCATGGCAAACAAGACCAGAGCACGTCTCGCGAGATGGAGCTCGCGCGCAAAGCACTCGCCAAACCGGAACACAAGCCTGAACACAATCAACAAGAAGAGCAACAGTGATGTTGTTCGAGTTGCAGCCAAAACAAGCCAAGGAGAACCCAAAATGCCTCTTCCAGAAACCTTAAGAACAGAGCTTGGCCGTTATCTGATCGGCCAAAAATTGAGAGCTCTTCGGTTACGCCGCAGCATGGGGCTTGCGCAACTTGGAGAGAGGACAAGTCTCTCGCCCGCGCTGCTGTCGAAGATCGAAAACGGACGTCTTGTGCCGACGTTGCCCACTCTCATGCGTATCGCCATGGTGTTCGAGGTTACCCTGGACCACTTCTTCCAAAGTGATTTCCGGCAACGGGTAATCTCAGTCACGCGTAAAGAAGACCACGATCTCTCTTTCGCTCCCAATCCCGCCGGCAGCGATTCCTATCAGCTGACCCGCCTCGATCTGGGATTGGGCGAGCGTAAATTTCAGCCGTACCTCGCGGAATTCTTCCCTGAGACGAATGAGAACTGCAAGCCTCATACGCATCAGGGGGTGGAATTCATTCATGTGATCCAGGGAACTCTGGAAGTCACGATTGGTGCAGACGTGCACGACCTTCATCCGGGCGACTCGATCTATTTTGATTCCGGCCTGCGTCACTCGTATCGTCGAGTTGGCGATGAACAATGCATGGGATTTATGGTCTTCGCTTATCCGGAACGGAATGTGGCAGAGCGCAGAACAGATCGCCTTGAGCGAGCTCAAAGCGTCCGTGGTGCTATGCCACCGCCTGTGCCGCGACCGGAATCACTGCAGAAGGTGGCGGTCAATGGTAACGGGCACGGCAACGCTGTGGCCCCGCGAAGCCGGACGCTTCAGCAGGCGGCGTGAAGTTCCGCTGTTCCCCCGCGCAATGAGCCTGCGAAACCACAATGCGGCCGTGGCATGAGCTCCCCCCTCCTTAGCTTGTGAATGTCACGGCCGCATTGGGGGGTACCTCAAAGCATCGTCTATGAGCGTCCTCCGAATTGTTGTAGCCGTTCTGCAATCCAGTATTTTCCTGATCGTTTGCAGTCTCGGGATGCACTCATCGGTTGAGGATGCGCTTCATCTTCTCCGGCGCCCATCACTTCTGCTTCGCTCGATCCTTGCCATGAACGTCCTCGTGCCGCTCATTGCTGTGACAATGGCAGCATCTTTCAACCTTAGTCCTCCTTTGAAGGCAGCCCTCATTTTGGTTGCAGTCTCGCCAGTGCCGCCGTTGCTTCCGCGGCAACTCGAGAAAATGGGCGGGTCGCCAGGTTACGTCTGCGGGCTACTCGCCACTGAAGCTCTCTTTGCCATTGTCCTGATTCCTGTGAGCCTCCTGATCATAGGACGGCTGTTTACGCACGATGTGCACGTTCCGCCCCGGCTCATCGCGAAAGTGGTCTCCATGACGATTCTTCTCCCACTAGGCCTCGGGATGCTTGTGCACCGCTTCCTGCCCCGACAAGCGGAAGTCTTGCGGAAGCCTGTAGCCGGCATCGCTTTCGCACTGTTCCTCGTTTCCACTGCCGTGCTTCTCGTCGCGGTGGCGCCCCTGCTTCTCCGGCAGGTGGACAGTCGCGTCATTTTTGCGATCATCATCTTTGTTGTGGCCGACGTCGCCGTCGGCCACTGGCTGGGCGGGCCGGAACCCAGGGATCGTACCGTACTTGCCATGGCTACCGCATCGCGCCACCCGGGACTGGCCATTGCAATCGCGGTTTCCACTTTTCCTGCCTACGGTCGCCAAATCGCAGCCCTGATTCTGCTTTATGTGCTGGTCAGAGCTGTAGTTCTCATTACCTACAACGCCCGGCAGAAACATAAGCTGGCGTTGCACCTGCAACGTGAGCGCACTTCTGATCGCCAGGCTGCGTGACCCCTTTACGAAGCTGCTCTTGAATTGTTGTTAAGGGGCTGTTTTTCAGCTTGAGTCGTGTGCAATCAACGTGCGCTTTTGCTGGTACAGCCTGTCGCGCAACTTTGGGTTTCACCCTCTAACTCCTTCAATGCCGTCTCGGGAGGGCGCGAGCCTCACGCCGTCTTCAGGGGGGAATTCCTATGCCGCTAGACCGGATCAATCTTGGTCAACGGCTGTCTCCTTCCGCAGCAGATGCACGTGAAACGGCAATCGAGGCATACATCTTCGGGTATCCGCTTGTGCTGATGGAGGTAACTCGCCGCACTCTCACAAACGTGAGTTCGCCGCGCGAGACCGGCGCGCCCATGAACCAGCTCTGCAACCGACGGACATTCCCGGAGCCGAGCACCAACACCGTTGTGAGCCCGAACGCTGACACGCTCTACAGCTTCGGCTTTCTCGATGTTTCTGTTGAGCCAATTGTGTTAAGCGTTCCCGATATGGGCAACAGGTATTACCTAATGCAGCTCATGGACGCTTGGAGCAATGTGTTCGCTGCGCCCGGCACGCGCACTACCGGTAATGGCAAAGGGGATTTTGCAATTGCAGGACCCGGCTGGAGCGGGACCCTCGCTGCGCCCCTCCAGCAGTTGCAGTCGCCCACAGCGCTGGTTTGGATGGTCGGCCGAACTCAGACCAATGGCAAACACGATTATTCCGCCGTCCGCGCGATTCAGGACCAGTACAAGCTCACTCCATTGAGCTCATTCGGAAAGCGGTACATGCCTCCTAGGAACGTTCCTGTCGACCTTCATGTCGATACCACTAATCCTCCGCCCGATCAGGTCTCGACCATGGCGGCGCAAACCTTCTTTGCGCGCATGAACTTCCTGATGAAGACCAATCCTCCCGCGCAGGACGATCTGCCGCTGATAAGACGTATCGCCAGGATTGATATTGGACCAGGCCATAAATTTGATCTCCACACCCGTGATTTGTCCTGGGTTCGTGCCGTTGAAGGTGGCGCAATTGAGGCTCAGGTTCGCATCATCTCGGAAGCGCGCAAGGAGCATGGCGAAACTCGCAATGGATGGCAGTTCGTCACCAATGTGGGGCGTTATGGGACTGATTATCTCTGGCGTGCCGTTGTGGCCTACATAGGATTCGGAGCAAATCTTCCCGAGGATGCCGTTTATGCCCGCGCCACCATGGACGCGGGCCGCAAGCCGCTGCACGGCAGCGCTCGTTACGAAATTCGCTTTGAAAAGAGTCAGCTTCCGCCAGTGCGCGCTTTCTGGTCGATCACTCTATATAACGAAAAGCAATCGTTTGTGCCGAACATTCTCAACCGCTATGCCATCGGCGATCGTGACCATCTCGTTTTCAATCCTGATGGCTCCCTGAGTATCTATGTCCAGAACCAGTCGCCGGGGAGAGATCGCCAGTCCAACTGGCTCCCTGCCCCTCGCGGAATTTTCAACCTTTGCCTTCGGCTCTACTGGCCGAAGCAGGAAATTCTGAACGGCTCATGGAGCCCTCCGCCAATCGAGCGCAAGCAGGCGGAGGTTACAAGGATCGCGTAAAGCAAGACCGCAGATTCTCATTTCTCAAAGGAGCTCTTTTGAATGGCCCAACAGACCTCGACCAAAACAAACAAGCCGAACATCCTGGTGATCTGGGGAGATGACATCGGTATCAATAACCTCAGCTGCTATAGCCACGGAATGATGGGATATCGCACCCCCAACATTGATCGACTCGCCAAAGAAGGGATGATGTTCACCGATTCTTACGGTGAACAGAGCTGCACTGCCGGCCGCGCATCGTTCATCACCGGCCAGAGCGGATATCGCACAGGCCTCACGAAGGTTGGAGTTCCGGGTTCACCGGTGGGATTGAAGGCTGAAGACGTAACCACCGCTGAGTTGCTCAAGGCGCAGGGCTATGCCACCGGTCAGTTCGGCAAGAACCATCTGGGGGACCGCAACGAGTACCTGCCCACAGTTCACGGTTTTGATGAGTTCTTCGGCAATCTCTACCACCTTAACGCTGAGGAAGAACCGGAATTGCCGGACTGGCCCTCGAAAAAAGATTTCCCGAAGTTCAACGAAATGTATGCGCCACGGGGAGTGCTGCATTGCTGGGCCACAGACAAGGACGATCCCACGGATCATCCGCGGTGGGGCCGCGTAGGCAAGCAGCGAATTGAGGATACAGGCCCGCTCACGAAGAAACGTATGGAAACCTGTGACGACGAGTTCGTGGCGGCAGCCAAGGACTTCATCAAGCGTCAAAACGAAGCGGGCACGCCGTGGTTTGTCTGGCTCAATACCACGCACATGCACCTCCGCACTCATACCAAGCCGAGCAGCCTGGGACAGGCCGGCCGCTGGCAATCGCCGTACCACGACACCATGATCGATCACGATAAGAATGTGGGCGAGGTCCTGGATTTGCTGGACGAACTGGGTATAGCAGACAACACCCTCGTGCACTACAGCACTGACAACGGTCCACACATGAATACCTGGCCGGATGGAGCGATGACTCCGTTTCGCAGCGAGAAGGACACGAACTGGGAAGGGGCGTTCCGCGTTCCTCAGTTGGTACGCTGGCCCGGCAAGGTTCCGCCAGGCGCTATTTCCAACGAAATTACTCAACATCATGACTGGCTCCCAACGTTCCTCGCCATGGCAGGCGAGCCGGAAATTGTCGAGAAGCTCAAGAAGGGCTACAAAGCCGGCGAGAGGACTTACAAAGTCCACATAGATGGTGTAAATCTTCTTCCGTACCTGACGGGTAAAGAGAAAAATAGCCCGCGGCAGGGCTTCATTTATTTCGACGATGACGGCAATCTGGTTGCAATTCGTTTTGACAACTGGAAGGTAGTCTTCATGGAGCAGCGTGCGGAAGGCACCCTGCGTATCTGGGCTGAGCCGTTCACGTCTCTTCGCGTTCCCAAGCTCTACAACCTGCGCACCGATCCGTTTGAACGCGCAGACGTCACGTCCAACACCTATTACGACTGGTTCCTGGACCATGACTATATCGCTTTGGCGGCAACCGCCATTGTGACTCAGTTCCTGGAGACATTTAAGGAATTTCCGCCGCGGCAGAAATCTGCCTCTTTCACTATCGACCAGGCCATGGAAAAGATGGAAGCGGTTGCTACCGGCACTCCGTCCAGTGCAGTAGCAAAGGCCGCGTGAGAGTACACAGGCCGCGATGCGAGATGAAAGTCTTTCATCGCCGCTCCAATGCACGAGAAAAGCATGACCAACGCAGCACTGGCATCCTGGGTTGACGGCGCAGCAAAGCGGGCAATTACCGAATTTGTTGAGCGGGTAACTACGCCCGGAGCCGCCTCATTTGTTCCGCCGGCGGAACGCATTGCGGTGTTTGACAACGACGGCGTGTTGTGGTGCGAAAAGCCAATGCCGATCGAACTCGGCTTCATTCTCCAGAGACTGGAAGTCATGGCGCAGCAGGACGTTTCGTTACGCAACAGGCAGCCGTGGCAAGCCGCTTACGACCACGACTTTGCCTGGCTTGGGCAGGCCATTACGAAGCACTATCAGGGAGATGAGAGCGATGTGAAGCTACTGATGGCAGGAGTCATCCAGGCCTTCGCCGGAAAAACCGTGGACGAGTACGAGAGCGCCGCCGCCATCTTCCTCCATCAAGGGAAACACCCAACGCTCGGACGAGCCTTAACGGATTGCGGATACCTCCCCATGGTCGAGTTGCTCCGCTATCTGGAGGCGCACGGGTTTACCAATTTCATTGCCTCCGCTGGCGACCGCGATTTCATGAGAACGGTTACTCAGGAACTGTACGGAGTTCCTGTAGATCGGGTAATGGGCAGCTCCAACGCACTGCGCTACCGCGACACCGAAAATGGCGGTACCGTCGTCTACCTGGCGGAGCCAGACGTATTCGACGATGGGCCGGCCAAGCCTGTCCGTATCTGGAGCCGGATTGGCCGAAGACCGATCATCGCGGTCGGCAACTCCAACGGCGACATTCCAATGTTGAGGTTCGCTGGCGGCGGTTCGATTTCCGCGCTGCGCATCGTGATCTTGCACGACGATCCGGCACGTGAGTTTGACTATGTGACCGGGGCGGAACGCGCGCTTCAACTCGCAAAAACACAACGGTGGACCGTGGTCAGCATGAAAAACGACTGGTCGCTGGTCTTCGCATCTTCAAAGGTCAAAAAGGAGCGCCGGGCTCCGACGTCCGCCGCATAGCGCCTGTAGTGGTCCGCGGCGAACCGGCGTCCGGCAAAACCAAAGAAGGAGGTTCGTTATGGCTCATCGTTTATTCATAGCGGCTTTCGGGCTTCTGCTCGCGAGCACCGCATGTGGAGCACAGGCTGGAAGCAGTGCTCCCTCCCAGGCTGGCGGTGCGTCGCCAGAGAAGCAAAAGGCCGAGTCAGAGTGCATGAAATGGGCAAAACAACAGGCTGGGATCGAACAAGCTCAAGGTGCTCAGGGCTCAGCTCAGGGCGAGACTGCTGAAACCAAGGGCGGAGCTCAAGGAGCGGAAAAAGGCGCTGATCAGAGCGCCCAACAGAGCGCCCAGCAGGGCAGCCAGCAAACCGCAGCCTCCGGTCTGAGCGGTGCAGCCGCCAGCGCGGCCGGGTCGCTGGGAGGGGCCACAAACTCCAAGGCTGCAGAAATCGTCAAGGAAGCCTACACAAAATGCATGCAGAAGAAAGGCTTCTCGACGAAGTGATCGGATCCCCGGTGCGCGCCACTTCGTCTATCGCGTCACTTACGATCCAGGAGGTCGCTTATGAAAAGAACGTGTCTGAATTATCTGCTTGCCCTGAGCGTTGCCGGCTTGCTCGTTTGTTCCGGCACCAATGCCCAGGTCAAAACTCAAACGTCCACCAGCCAGGACCAATCAACTGTGCATACGCAGGTAGAACGTGGAGAAGTGGTTTATGTCTCCGGTAATGACGTGGTCGTGAAAATGGAGAATGGCGAGCTCAGGAACTACCCCAATGTTCCGGATACCGCGAAGGTTCATGTCAATGGACAGGAGCTTACAGTGCATGACCTGAAGCCGGGGATGAAACTGGAGCGTACCATTACCACCACCACCACACCGCAAACGGTGACCACAGTTAAATCTGTGACCGGAACGGTGTGGCACGTGAGTCCACCCAATTCCGTGATTCTTAGGCTGGAGGACGGCAGCAACGAAAAATTCAGTATTCCTGCTGGCCAGAAGTTCAATGTGGATGGTCAGGAGGTGGATGCCTTCCACCTGAAGAAAGGCATGAAGATCTCCGCAACCAAAGTGGTAGCAGAGCCTCAAACCGTATCGCACATCGAAAGGAAAGTTACTGGCGAAATGCCTCCACCGCCCGACACGTCAGCCATGCAGGGGCCTGTACTGATCGTGGTGCAAAACCCGCACCAGCAGGTGGCACAGGCTACACCACCGGAGAGCCCGGCCCAGGCTGAGCCCGCTCAGGCTGCACCGGCTCCTAAAGAGTTGCCTAAAACGGCAAGCGAGCTACCTTCGGTTGGTCTTGTTGGCCTGTTGATGCTGTTGACTGGTGCTGCGATATTCAGCCTGTGGTCACGCAACGGCTGATAGCAGACGGTTGCATGGCTGGCTCGCTTTGAGTCAATGGGGCGCTGAGACGCCATTGGGGAAGCCGGCGAAGCTCGAGAGATCTTTGCCGGCCTCTCTGGCGAGATTCGTGTTTCCAAATCGACCTTAAATGTTGACGCGCCTTTTCGACTCAAAGGTGAGCCTTCATCCCTTGAATTGCGAAAGCCTGCGGGTGAAGTTATGGATCGATCCAGGTTGCGTAAAGTGAAACTACCCTTCGGAGCGATCGGCGCAATTGCAATTACTCTCTGCGCATCCTTCGCTCTCGGCCAGGAGCCGGTTGGATATCGAAGCCCGGAAGACTACAAAGTCGAGATACTGGCCTCCACGTGGCTGCAACAACCCAGGGGCTCGATTCATGGCGGAAATTCAGATCTTAACATCGACCTGGAACGCTACCTCCGTTTCGAGCGCCAGTACAATTTTCTGGGAATCTTCAACTGGCGTTTTGCGCGCAAACATCATTTCATCTTTGAAACGAATCCCAGCGCCGCAGAACGCACCACTACTCTCGACCGTGCCATCTCATTTCGCACCCATGCTATTACTGTAGGCACTCAGACGCGCTCATCCATCCGGACGTTTCACTGGTATCCGCAGTACCAGTACAACTTCATCCAGCGCCGGCGCGGACATCTTGGCCTCAACCTTGGGGTCGATCTCTTTAACCTGAGCGCGGAGTTCACCGCGCTCGCTGGTGTGGCTGGCGGGGCACAAACCATCACTCAGAAGTCGTCGGGTTCACTGTTTGCTGGTCTGCCAACCGGCGGCTTCGAAGGTCGTATCTTTGTCATCCCGGGGCATAACTGGCTCGACATCAATGGTCACATCCGTGGAATGTACTTCTTTGGCTATGGGCGCTATCTGGAAACACGCCTCAACGGCGAACTACATCTCGGTCCGCACTTTGGAGTGCAGGGCGGCTAGCAGTTTCTGCGCGAGACGGAAGTTCACAACCAGGCGAGTGATGCTAATCGCATTGGCGTTCGATTGAAGTATTTCGGGCCGCTCGTTGGATTGACCACCCGCTGGTGAAGGAGGATTCACGTGCGCAGTTTGTTAATCGCGGGAACTTGCTGCTGGGAGTACTCGCCCGCGCTCAGGATGTGATTCACACGACCTATGACCACGACTTTGATTTCAACCAACTGCACACATTCGCAGTTCAGATCGAGAATCACTGGGGCGATCCGAAGACGGAGGACCGGGGGCGACAGCGCGCGATTGAATCGCTCAGCCACAAGGGCTGGAAACTTGTGGGCGAAGATTCTGCTGATGCGCTGGTACTGCTGCATGGCGCCGTAAGAGGGAACCAGTCATTTCGAACCTTTTTTCACAGCATGCCTGACTATAGATTCGATAACCTGGGGGCGCCCGGAGCCATCAACAGCGATCTATACGAATATGATCCGGGTTCACTGATCATCGATGTTTTCGACAACAAATCCAGGAAGGTCGTGTTCCGCGGCATGGGCAAGGATTCACTTTCAGGCCAGCTTCAATACAGCGAGAAGAAGATGGACAAGGCGGTGAAGAAAATCTTGAACAAGGTGCCGACGAAACACCAGGGAGAACAGCACGGTGGTTGAAGGGGCTCCGGCGCCGCGAGCTGTTTTGAGGCGCAGTTGATTGAATTTAAAAGAGGTCGTCATATTCGTAGGTCGCTTGGCAAGCTGTTCCTGCTGGTACAAGCTGTCGTCCTGTTCTCAACTTCTGCCATCGCGCAGGAACTCGAGCCCCGGGCCTATTCCGCATCACCCACAGGGGCAAACTTTGTGGTGCTCGGCTTTGCACGGTCGAGCGGGGAAGTTGTATTCGACCCTTCGATAGTTGTCACCGACGCGCACGCTACCATTCACAGTCCTGTCCTCGGATTGGGGCGCACGTTCGGCGCGTTTGGCCGCCAGGCACTCGTGACCGCTGCGCTTCCGTACGCTTATGGGCGGATCGACGGCAAGGTGGGGCCACAGCTGCAGCAGGCGAGCATCACGCGTTCAGGTCTCGCAGATCTTCGGGCGAAATTTTCCATCAACCTTCGGGGAAGCCCCGCCCAGAATCCAGTCGAATTCGCAAAAAGTCAACACCACAGCACCATCATTGCGGCCAGCATGACCTTTCAGGTGCCGACCGGACAGTACGGCGCAGACAAACTCATCAACCTTGGAACAAATCGTTGGGCTTTCCGGCCCGAACTTGGTGTGTCCTACCCTTGGAAGAAGTTCTACTTCGATTTTTATGCTGGCGCGTGGTTCTTTACTGCAAACAGTCGCTTCTTCCCTGGGCACAGCTTCAAGGAGCAGAATCCGCTTGCTGGCCTGCAGGGGCACATAAGCTATTCGATTCGGCCCAGACTCTGGATCGCCTTTGACGGCACCTGGTACGATGGTGGCGATTCGATCGTGAACGGCGGTCCACCCACTGGAAGGCAGAACAACACTCGCGCCGGCGTGACAGGCTCCTTGCCGCTCACCAAAAACCAATCCGTCAAGATTTCGTACAGCAACGGAGTAACGGCGCGGGTAGGCACCAAGTTCAACACCATATCAGCGGCCTGGCAATTTCTCTGGTTCGATCATTCGACCGGACACAAGTGAGAGTCATCACCAGCGTCGATTCAGAAATTCTCCTCAACACGATTTATTTACGGTCAAAAGCAGACTGCTCGCGCCCGATTGGCGCTCAACTGCGGTTGTGTTTCAATATCCGACAGACCTCCACGGCTGTAACTCATTACATCTTCCATAAGAACTTTTGGTGAAGCATTCTTCCGGCGAGACTCTGGTAGTTCTAAGTCTCTGGCCAATATCGCGCGATTTTCATTCGCGACCTTCAGCTGAGGAGTTTTCATGGCAGTTGTGAGGAAACTGCGAGCATTGCACCTCCTGGCGTTCCTGACTGCCTTGTTCACAGCAAATCATGCGCGCGGGCAGGAAGAGTGGAATGACAACCAGGTACACGGCGATTTGATGCCTTACCTGGTAGTCGGTGGCCTGACCGGAGATCTGACAGTGGCGAGCCACACTACACCGATTGATAAGAGTGCCAGCGATCTCTTCAACCATCTCCAATTCGGGTTCATGAGCCGCACTCACGTGAGCTATAACCGCTTTTTCATGGGCGCTGACCTGATGTATGTAGGGCTTGGCGGCTCAACCAGCCTTGTGAACGTTGGCGTGGATCAATGGACAGGCGAAGCCCTGGCCGGCTATCGGGTCACACCCACGTTAAAACTCTTTGCCGGTACCCGCTACAACAACACGACTACCAGACTCAGGTTTCAAGGCCCGCTTGGCACACTCCGCTCGGGTTCCGTGACGTGGTGGGACCCGATCGTTGGACGGCAGGAGGAATTTCCTTTCGCAGACGTGTTCAGCTTCTCCGCAAGGTTTGATGTCGGCGGGTTCAGCGTCGGCTCACGCCTTGCCATCAATGCTGAGCCTCTTCTCAATCTTCACAACAACAAGCACGTGACAACCAGCATCGGTTGGAAGTTCCTGTACCAGAACTATGTAGATTCAAGCCGGGGTTTCGAATATGACGCATTGATGCAAGGGCCGATGGCGGGACTCACAATTCGAATCTGATCAATAAACATTGAACAAGGAGGTTGAGGATGCCAGCTACAGAAACGAAATCGCAAGCGACCCCGGTCACCGTGGATAACTTCAGACGTGCTGAAAGCGACATGTATTTTGCTTCTGTGATACAGCAAGCCGGCGGGATCGGCAAGTTCTCTCACAATCGTGAGGTCATGCCGATCGATAATCAAACCGTGATTCGTTCCAATCGCGACACGCTGTATTCCGGAGCCGTGTTCGATCTGGATGCCGGCCCCGTCACGATTACTCTGCCGGACGCTGGCCAGCGATTCATGTCGCTGGTCGCAATTGATGAAGACCAGTACGCGATTACAGTTTTTTATGGAGCAGGCAGCTACACGTTCAACCGCGATTTGATCACTACGCGTTATTTCCTGGCCGCCGTTCGCACTCTGGTGAATCCCGCCGACCTTCAGGATGTAAAAGCGGTTCACGCTCTGCAGGAACTGATCAAAGTTGATCAGGGAGGGCCCGGACGCTTTGAGGTGCCCAACTGGGACCAGACCAGTCGTAAGAAGTTGCACGACGCACTCCTGGTATTAGGCACAACTATTCCGGATTTGAAACGCATGTTCGGTGGCAGAGACGAAGTCGATCCCGTACGCCACCTTGTGGGAACCGCAATGGCCTGGGGTGGCAATCCCGAAAGAGATGCGGTCTATCTCAACATCACTCCGCCCCAGAATGACGGCAAGACCGTTCACCGGCTCACCGTGGAAGATGTCCCAGTCGACGCCTTCTGGTCAATCAGCGTTTACAACGCTCAGGGCTATTTTGAAAAAAACTCGAATAATGCATACACGCTCAACAACCTGACCGCGGAGAAGAACCAGGATGGCTCGGTGACGGTCCAGTTCGGCGGCTGCGATGGGAAAAGTCCGAATTGTCTGCCCATTACTTCAGGTTGGAACTACATTGTGCGGCTCTACCGTCCCCGTGCAGAGATACTGAATGGCACATGGGAGTTCCCTGAAGCGCAGCCTGTTCCAGAGACAAGTAAAAAAGTCGCGTAGGGCAATGATTTGCGAGTACTCAGCAACGAGAAGGGGGAGAGCAGGTTAGGAGGCCACACAGAATCGAAAAGGTGAAGGAGTCTGAAAAAATGGCACGTCAACCAAAATCACAGGCAATTACCGGGATTGCCAAAAATCTGAATTCCTCAAACAGCCAGCCCCAGCTGCGGAAATCTGCTCTCTCGGCTTGGCTCGGGGTGCTCTTACTTGCGGCGGCCACATCACTTGCGGCACAGGAAACCACGTTTCCATCTGGTGACAAGTCTCAGCAACCCGCGGGTGCAACGGGTGACAAGGCTGCGTCTCAGGAGCAGGTCAATGAGGCCAACATTCAACTGTTGCGCGAGAACATTCGTGATGAGCGAAAAAAGATTGTGGCGGCAAACCTGCCTCTGACCGCAGAAGAGGCCACCAAATTCTGGCCGCTTTACGACCGATATATCGCCGATACCGTCAAGATCAATGATCAGCGTTACGCCGTCATCAAGGAATACGCAAAAAGTTATTCGAACATGACGGATGCACAGGCCAATAGTTTCATTAAGCGCTGGGTGGCGCTGGATACTGACGATAATCAGCTCCGGTTGAAGTACATGCCTCAGTTTGAAAAGGTGATCTCTCCCCGGAAAACGGCAATGTTCTTCCAGATCGATCACCGGCTGGACACGATGATTGACCTGCAACTAGCCAGCCAGCTGCCGCTTATCAAACCATGACAGGTTCGCAGGGGTCAGATGGAATCGTCGGTGGAACTGGCCCAAAAGCGTCAGTTGAATCATGTTAACACCGGATGTCGCTGCCATTAACTCTGGTGCAAGTGCGTCGCATCTTTCCTGAGCGCGCATGGCGGTGCATAAGATTTCAGGGTTTTAATGGTTCTAACTGGCAGGAGTCGTACTCCTGATGATGCTCTCTCCAAGGGTCGAGCCCGGCAGTCTCCATACTGCTGGGCTCGTTTTTTGGGCGGTCTCATTTGTGGCACGATTTTTCGGCGCTGCTCTCTTAAAGGAGTTCTGATACATGTCGAGCCGGATCAAAGAAATCGTAATCAAGCCGACCATTGCGGTTGTTGTTCTTGCTCTGGCTCTTCCTCTTCCAACTTCTCTGTCGGCCCAGATTCGGGCGGGCGGCTGGCAGCACCTGGGCAGCGCCCATGTGGACGGCCGGGCCGACCACGACAGGATCCAGGTCGGCGGTGGATCCTTTCGCACGCTGCAAGTGGGAGTCACCGGCGGCGCCATCGGCATTGAGCGCCTGGTTGTACGCTTTCGCAACGGAGGAGAAGAGGTCCTGCCGGTGGGCGGCGTTATTCGTTCGGGTCGCCGCAGTCGAGACATCCCGCTGCGAGGCGGCGCGAGAGAGATCAGGAACGTGGAAATCTGGTACCAGAAGAGCGCCGCCAATGCGGGCAAACCCAGAGTCGATCTCTTCGGAAGGAACTGAATGTCGTGTACCTGCGTGGGGCAATCTCTTGATGACCAGACCGCATCCGGTGCTGCGGACGATCGGAGTTGTGTGCGTGTTTGCAGTATGCCTTCAGGCGCAGCAGGGTACCAGCACAACTCAAGAGTCCGAGAATCAGAAGAGCAAACAATCAGAGCACAATTCCAAGCGAGTCGCTGGAGTAATCCCCGCATTCAATTCTGAAGATGACGTGCACGCGCCGGCGCTAAGCTCCTCGGAGAAATTCCATCTATTCACAAAGACAGTCAAAGATCCTTACAACCTTATAATGCCCGCGATCAATGCGGTCATACTTAATGCTGCGGGCGCAAGCAGCGGCTACGGTTCCGGTGCGGCCGGTTTCGGGAAGCGTTACGGCGCGGCGATCCTGGATTCAATCAGCGGAAATTTCTTCCGCCTGTATGCGTTCCCAAGCCTGCTGCATGAAGATCCTCGATATTTCAGGGCTGGACGGGAGAAGTCATTCGGACGGCGATGCAAGCACGTATTCGGCGCCACTCTGGAGACACGCAAAGACGACGGGACGTTCCGGTTCAACTGGTCCAAGCTTCTCGCCAGTACAACGTCCTCCGGGCTTTCGAATGCGTACTATCCGGCGGAAAATCGGGGGACGAAACTTACCCTGTCTCGCATCGGTCTCTCGTATCTGGGGGAAATCGGCTACAACTCCCTGAAAGAATTTCTGCCTGACATAAAGCGCAAAAAGTAAGATCTTGCCGAACCCTTCCCGGCCCGGCTTCCCATTGAACAAAATTAAAACCGGCTACAGCGACATGAGTCCCGTTCAAGCGACCTTGCGTCGCGATGGATTGCCTGTGGCGCACCGCCAGGAGACGGGCTTCTAATCAGACAAGGATAGTCTCCCGTTCGGCGAGCGCTTTTTCGGTTGCGTTTCGGCGCTCGCCATTTTTTTCGTCATGATCACCGAGGGTCTCTCATCAACATTTTCATAGCAATGTGCTGGAGCAGAAGGAGCTCACCATGGGACAGGAACAGATTCGCTTGAAGGAGACATGCAACGGCGTACCCTGGAAAAAGTGGGGTCCCTATCTGAGCGAGAGGCAGTGGGGCACGGTCCGCGAAGATTACAGCAGTAATGGTGACGCCTGGAACTATTTTTCGCATGAGCAATCGCGTTCACGCGCATATCACTGGGGCGAAGATGGCCTCGCCGGGATAAGTGACGACCAGCAGCTTCTTTGTTTCAGCGTTGCCCTCTGGAACGGCAAAGACCCGATCATGAAAGAACGCCTTTTCGGGTTGACAAATTCTGAAGGCAACCACGGCGAAGATGTGAAGGAGTATTACTTCTATCTGGACAGCACTCCCACACATTCCTACATGAAGTACCTGTACAAGTATCCGCAGGCGCCGTTTCCGTATGAAGACCTGGTATCCAAGAGCCGAGAGCGAAACCGGTATGACATGGAATACGAATTGCTGGACAGCGGAATCTTTGACGAGAACCGGTATTTCGACGTGTTTGTGGAATATGCGAAGAACACGGCGGAGGACATTCTCATTCAGATCAGCGTAGCCAACCGGGGTCCGGAGCTTGCCGAGCTTCACATCGTGCCGACTCTCTGGTTTCGCAACACGTGGTCCTGGTGGCCTGAGTCGTCACGGCCCACCCTGTCAAAGGCGTCTCACGCTGCGATTCCGGCGATCGCCGCGTCGCACCCCGAACTGGGAGGACGCTTTCTGTATTGTGATGGCAATCCCGATCTGCTTTTCACTGAGAATGAGACCAACCATTACAGGATATTTGGGACGCCGAACCCGACGCCATACGTAAAAGACGGGATCAACGACTACATCGTGCAGGGAAAGCAGGACGCGGTGAACCCCGCAGGGCAGGGAACCAAAGCCGGTGCGGTTTACAAGCTGAAGGTTCCGGCAGGCAAGACCGCGAATCTCCGTCTGAGACTTAGTGATGTTGCCCCGGGAAGCACGGGGAAGCCTTTTGCAAACTTCGACGAAACAATGCAGCTCAGACGGCGTGAAGCCGACGAGTTTTATAGAGAAGTCACACCGCCGAGCACGAGTGAGGACCAGGCCCGCGTGCTGAGGCAATCCATGGCGGGGATGTTGTGGAGCAAGCAGTATTTCGGTTTCGACGTGAAGAAGTGGCTGGATGAACACGGCGTTGATCCGAGAGGCTTTGGTGGGAAGCAGATGCGAAATATGGAATGGTCGCACATGCTGAACGGACAAGTCATTTCCATGCCCGACAAATGGGAATATCCGTGGTATGCGGCCTGGGACCTGGCATTTCATGCGATAGCACTAACGACGGTTGATGTGGACTTTGCCAAGGAACAGCTCGATCTGATGCTGCGGGAGTTTTACCTCCATCCCACGGGCCAGATCCCCGCGTATGAGTGGAATTTCAGTGACGTAAATCCGCCGGTGCACGCGTGGGCCACCATCTTTATTTACCGCACCGAGCAGGCGCTGAAAGGTGAAGGCGATCTCGAGTTTCTCAAGCGGTCCTTTGCCAAGCTTATGCTGAACTTCAGCTGGTGGGTAAACCGCAAGGACCGTTTTGGCAAGAACCTGTTTGAAGGAGGATTTCTCGGGCTTGACAACATAGGAGTGTTCGATCGGAGCGCACCGCTCCCTACAGGCGGGCATCTGGAACAGGCAGACGGCACGGCGTGGGTTTCCTTGTTTTGCCAGAACATGCTGGAGATGGCGGTTGAACTGGCGTCACACGATTCGTTCTTCGAAGACCTGGCCACGAAATTCGCCGAACACTTCCTGTGGATCGCCCACTCCATGAATCAGGTGGGCACGGCAGGCATGTGGGACGAGGAGGATGGGTTCTATTACGACGTTCTGCGTCTTCCGGATGGCACAGCCACACGCCTGAAGGTGCGTTCCATGGTCGGATTGCTGCCTCTATGCGCCACAACTGTGATTGAGCCCTGGCAGCGTGAACGGATTCCCCGAGTCGTGGAAGTTCTGAAAACTCGAGTGCAGCACATGCCTGACCTCAGGGAAAGCATTCATCCCACTGGTCCACGCCATTTGGGATACGCTCAGCGCGGCATCGCCGCTCTGGTGAATCCTCAACGCCTCCGCCGAATCCTCTCGCGCATGCTTGATGAAGAGGAATTCCTGAGTCCATACGGCATCAGGGCGCTCTCTCGGTATCATGCGGACCATCCTTACCAGTTCAACGTCAACGGGCAGGAGTTCAAGGTCAGCTATATCCCGGCTGAATCCGACACAGGAATGTTTGGAGGGAATTCCAACTGGCGAGGTCCGGTGTGGATGCCCGTGAACGTATTGCTTGTGCGCGCTCTCCTCTCTTACTACCTCTATTATGGCGACAATTTCAAAATTGAATGTCCCACAGGGTCGGGGCGCCTGATGAACCTTTTCGAAGTAAGCCAGGAGATCGCGGCACGACTGACCAGCATCTTTCTGCGAGATCAATCGGGGCGACGTCCCGTCTTCGGTGGTGCAACCAAGTTCCAAACCGACCCGTACTGGCGCGACCACCTGCTGTTTTACGAATACTTCCACGGGGACAACGGAGCCGGAATCGGCGCAAGCCACCAGACCGGCTGGACTGGACTGGTGGGAAAGCTGGTTCAAATTTTCAACAGCGTTACTGCTGAACAGTTTCTTACCGGCGGGAAGAAGGCCGCTTTCAAGGACGCGGAGGCGAAGAAGGTGCGTGCAGCGTAGCACCTGCGCTCGTAACAGGCCGGAGCAGCAAGGCGAACGGTCCATTCGTTGAGTTGTGTTCACGAGCAGCAAACGCTTTTGAGCTGTCTTCAAAAGGAAATCGAAGCCAGGGCTGCACGCGAAGAGTTCGCAAGTGCAGCGGACATCCAACTCAAGTAACCCGTGCCTTCGGGGCTGCAGACGTGACTTATGGCAGCGAATGCACAACTCATCGGGATCGTGGGAAGAAACACTCGGGTTGCTGCGAAAGTGTGTCCCGGAAGTAAAGAGGTGCTGGTTAGGTCAGGCATTCTTGTTGCTGTGCTGCTCTTCGGGATTCTCGCGTTCTCAGGCGATGGAATAGAGAGTGACATCGACCCTCGTTACGACTTTTCACGAATTCACACCTTTTCCGTACAAGTAGGAACTCACTGGAGCAATCCCCTTTCTGAGCGAGCGGCCCTCGACCTGGTGACGAGCACGCTGATGAGGCGCGGTTGGGAACCTAAAAATCAGGGCTCAGCCGACGCGCAGGTTGTGATTCATGGCGCCACTCCAACCAGGAGAACTGTAGACACGTTCTACTCAGGCGCATGGCAAGGATACGGATGGAGAGCTGTAGGCCCGCGTGGGTCCGTTCCAGCTACATCAGACGAATACTCAGTCGGAACGATGGTGGTGGACGTTTTCATTGCCAAGGACAAGGAGCTGGTTTTTCGCGGCGTTGGGCCTGACGAGATCTCCGGCAGCCCTGCCGGAAATGCAAGGAAGCTCGGAAAAGGAGTGGAGAAGATGTTTCAGAACTTCCCACCGCCAGCAAAAGCCGCAAAGAGCAGCTTGTCAGCGCTGAGCGTCGGTACCGCTGACACACATTTGGAAGTGAGGTGAAAGAGATGCGCCGAAGTGTGATGGCATTGTTGTCCATAATCGCTTGCGCCGGACTAGCGATCGCGCAGCAAGTAGGAACTGAGCACGATCGCACCTTTGATTTCTCCAAAATCCAGACGTTCGCCGTCAAAACGGCTGCGCCAGCGAACGATGCTGGAGCAGACAATGGCGCAAGGGAAGCGATCACCAAAAGATTAATGGAAAAGGGATGGAAACCTGCGGATGAGAACTCGTGTGACGCTCTCGTGGTGGTACACGTCGCCAGCAAAGGCAAAGACACCATGCAGGCGTTTTATGAAGCTGCGCCTGATATGAAGTGGCAGAACGTGGGGGCACCCAAGCTCGCAGACAGTGACGATTACGAGTACAAACCAGGAACGCTTGTGGTCGATATCTTCGAGGCAAAGACCAGACGCGCGATTTTCCGCGGAGTGGCTGTGAACAGGAATCCCGAGAATGCAGAGATACTCGACAAAGAAGCCAAAAAAATGTTTAAGAGTCTCCCCACAGCCAGTAAATCGCCCAAGAGCGCATCGGCAACTCAGCAGCCATAGGCGCAACATCGGGAGGTCCCCATGAGCGGTGCAGCTTGCTTTGATACTCGTCCTTTCAAGAGCTCTGAGATACTTCTCCATGACATGGTTTGGGTTCCGGGAGGAACCTTCCTGATGGGCTCAGACCGGCACTATCCCGAGGAAGCTCCAAGCCACTCCGCGACCGTGAGTGGCTTCTGGATGGACAAGTACCTGGTTACGAATGCAGCTTTCAATCGTTTTGTTGAGTCCACAGGACACGTCACCATGGCAGAGCGGACCCCGGATCCAGCCATGTATCCGGGGGCGCTACCGAACATGCTGGTCGCAGGGTCGGTAGTATTCAGGCAGCCGCGCCGAAGCGTAGACATACACAATCATTACAACTGGTGGCACTGGGTGCAGGGTGCCGACTGGCGCCATCCGGAAGGTCCGGGAAGCTCACTCGATGGCCGCGAGGACCACCCTGTGGTGCACGTCGCTTACGAAGATGTTGAAGCGTACGCGCGATGGGCGGGAAAGGAACTGCCAGATGAAGCAGAGTGGGAATTCGCCGCTCGGGGCGGCCTCGATGGTGCAGTCTACGCCTGGGGAGAAGAATTCGCTCCGGGCGGAAAGATGATGGCGAACACATGGCAGGGTGAATTCCCAATGATTAACCTACTGCTCGATGGGTTTGACAGGACATCTCCTGTCGGAACTTTCCCGGCAAACGGTTATGGGCTCTATGACATGATCGGAAACGTTTGGGAGTGGACTAGTGACTGGTTTTCTGCTCATACGACCGCTACAGGATCATGCTGTGCTGGAAAAAAGCGCGAACTTCGTCCTGAAGAAAGCTTCGATCCACAGTCGCCCGGGATTCGAATCCCAAGAAAGGTACTCAAGGGCGGCTCATTCCTTTGTGCTGCGAACTTTTGTGTCCGATATCGACCTGCGGCAAGAATCCCGCAACAGTTGGACACCGGCACCTGCCATCAGGGATTCCGTTGCATCATACGGTCAGTGGGTAAGAGACGGGTCGAGTAGAAGGCGGCGATGGGCATCAGCTCAGAAACTGCAGACCTCAGGATGAGAAAAAACTTTGGCCGACCCACGAATGCCCGGTTTGTTGCAGAGAGGGCTTTGTGAAAGATCATTCAAGAGGCACTTCGCCGTGGAAAATGCGGGTGGTGCTGGTAAGCCGGGAAATTCTGCTCATCTGGGTTCTTCTAAGGGATTCAAAGGCACCCTGGCATGCCCGCCTCATTGCCGCCACGGTGACGGCGTACCTGGTAAGCCCGATTCAGTTGATTCCCAGTTTCGTGCCTGTGATTGGGATGTGGGATGACATCGCTGCCGTGACGCTTGGATTGTGGCTAATCCGGCGCCTCGCCCCGCAGGCTGTTCTTCGGGACGCTCGTGAGCACGCGCTCGATACCATCTCTCGGAACGAGACTGCCCTTTCAAACATTGTCCGAACAATCACCATCCTCGTCGCGGCATGCTGGGTTACGGTGACGATCAGCTGTTTTCTGCTGCTTTTTCATCATGTCTCGCTGCGATGACTGAACTGGAGAATGCTTGCAAGCAGTGTGGCAGATTGCAGAGTACGTTGCCATTGGAGTGGAGGCCGCGGCGGCGGTTCTGATTGTAATCGGCGCAATCCAGGCGTTCGTCGCCATGTTGAAACGCTTTCATTTTGGGAAAGTCCCTCACGGGGCCCGCCGGGAGATATGGGTCCACTTCGGAGCATGGTTGCTGTTGGGACTCGAATTTGAACTCGCCGCCGATACTGTTCGAACAGCCATCTCGCCCAGCTAGAACGACATTGGCCAGCTGGCAGCCATTGCGACTATTCGAACCGTGCTCAATTATTTCCTGGAAAAAGACATTGAGAAATATCGAGAGAGCAGCCTCAGCCTTGAGCCCACAGTGCCAAAACAACGAGCCGCGTAGCGCGTCTGCCTTACTACCATAAAGCCTATCGAGATTTCTCGACGTTCAAAAACTTACCTCGCCTATTTACGCACGCGGTTTTGCTCATCAGCCTCGGCATCACCATCAACGGCATCACCCTTATCTGATCCAATCGAACAAAGTGCCGGAGCAAGCCTTGGCCGGTAGGACTTGGATGGACAGGGCATTCATTCCTTCTCGGCGACGTGAAAAACTGTGCGGTTCAATTGGGCGTTTCTTTCGTGGCCTTCAAAACCTAATCAACTTGAGAAGGTCACATACAGAAACAATCACCTCAACTTACTCACTCTGACGGATAGTTCTCACAAGTTCTGAGTTGCTAGACTCGCGGAACTATGAGTCAGCCAGCTGTGAAAAGAGCAGTCTGTTCCCCGTTGCCATTAGTCCCGCAACAAGAACAAACGTTCTCGCTTCGGGCCAATGACGTCGAACTTCGTGATGTGCCCCTCGGAGTCTTTCGTGTAAACGAGGCGCTCCAGATTCTGGAGTACAAAGAGCGGAACCAGCCTAAGCCATGTGCTGGGCCTTATCTGGTAAGAAAGCCCGCATCACTCCCCCCGTGGATGAAACGCTCCGGGTTTGTCCAGCTTGTCTTTTCCGCAATTCAGGCGGATTTCGCTAACGTGCATGTGGACTTTGCACTTTTCGCAGGCCAGAAAGACCGGGCGATCCATGTCAACATTCTGGCATTTGGTGATCGCACAGCCTGGCTCTTCGTCTCTGACCGCACACTTCCGGTATTCTGACCGAAACGCATCAAGTACAGTTTCTGATCTCGGAAAATACACACTTCGCCTGATTTGACGTGTTCTGCTTCTCGTGTACGAGTCAAACTACGGCGAGGTGTTTGCGGTCGTGAGCGAAAATAATTAGAAAAAATTAAACTTTGCGACCTTTGCCGGCTACAAAGGCAAGCTGCTATTGTCAGAAACACGGGAGGTCTGGGGATGCTTCGGATTCTGGTTGCTGATGACCATGAAGTTGTTCGCAAAGGCCTCATAGCAGTGCTCGCCCAACGTCCTGACTGGCAAGTATGCGCGGAAGCGACGGACGGGAGGGAAGCGGTGAGGCTTGCCGCCAAATTGCAGCCTCAGGTAGCGATTCTCGATTTGAGCATGCCCAGTCTCAACGGGCTGGAAGCTACGCGGCAAATCAGGCGTGAAGTGCCCCAGACTGAGATTCTGGTGTTCTCAATGTACGAAGATGAGCAGTTCGTCCATGATTTACTCTCGGCCGGTGCCAGAGGATATCTCCTCAAATCGGATGTCGCGGGTCAGCTTGTTACGGCGGTAGAGACTGTAGCTCGTCACAAACCCTATTTCACCTCAGAAATCGCAGAGAGAGTCGTGGAAGGTTTCCTCCGGGTGAATACGACGAAGCAAGCGGAATCGGAAGCTGGAGTGCTGACCGGTCGGGAGAGGGAAATTGTTCAACTCCTTGCGGAATCCAAGAGCAACAAAGAAATAGCCGAAGTCCTGAGCATCAGCGTGAAAACGGTTCAGACTCACCGCGCAACGATCATGAGAAAGCTGGGAATCGGGTCGATTGTGGATCTCGTCCATTACGCCATTCGTAACCGGCTCGTAGCACCCTAAGGTGAGCCCCAACGGCGTACTCTCCTGAATGACCTGTTTCCATGAACTTCGCGTCCTGTTGCAGCAGCTGCGCCGTATCCTGCAACATGCCCGTGTGATCATCAACAACAAGCACAACTCTTGCCTTCAATCGCGCCGCGTCCAACCTTAAGGATCTTTCCTTTGAGGAAAACTAACAGCCGCAGGGATTCATCACAGAGAGAGTACGATCGGGTGCGCAACATTGCCGGAGATATGCCCGCCGTTCCCCGACAAATTTCCATTTTGAAACGGTCGGCAATAAAACAGCTGAGTGAGAATACCTTCTGTGTACATCGGTTGTAAAATGGCAGCGCCACTGAGATTTCGTCTGCCGTTTACCTGTTCTTATTCTCTGTGTGAGGCAGAAAGTTTTATTTTCTGTGTGAGGCAGAAAAATGAGAGGCTCCACTGCGAAAGTAAGATCAGGCGATAAGCGCTCGCTTCGTCTGGTCGAACCTAAGCAGCACTCACGCGCGGTTCTTGACGGTTTGCGAGATGCCCTGCCGAGCTCTGCACTGCTTGCGCTCCTCTATTGTTGCGGTAGCGTTGTCGGTTTTTGGCTGACGCCTCCATCCCACGCGATCGCAACTTTCTGGCCGGCGAACGCGATCGTAATGGCGGGGTTGCTGGTTTCCCCTGTCAGGAGATGGCCGATGTTGTTGTTCAGCGTGCTCGCTGGACATATGCTGGCCCAGGTTCCGCATGGAATTCCCGCCGTCACCGCTGCAGGCTGGTTCTTTTCCAATGCCACTGAAGCCTTGCTGGGAGCTGCTCTACTCTATCGCTTTCAAAAGAGCGATACCCTTTTTGAGTCGGTGCAGGGCATTCTACGGTTTCTCTTCTATGGCGTTTTCCTGGCGCCGTTTCTGACCTCCTTCTTTGATGCTGCCATCGTTGTGATCACCCGGTGGGACTCAGGCTACTGGCTGGTTTGGACCACCAGGTTTTTCTCGAATTCGCTGGCAGTCCTTACCATTGTGCCGGTTGGAGTGATGCTGGCTAGAAATGGAATCAGGTGGACGCGCGATATTCCCCGAATCCGCCTCCTTGAGTTACTTGTCTTACTCCTGTTGCTGCTACCGACCACAATGTTCGTTTACGGACACGAAGGTCTCTCCCCGTCTGTAGTGCCTGCTCTCGTATATGTTCCGCTGCCGTTTTTACTATGGGCGTGCCTGCGGTTTGGGACTGCGGGCGTGTCGGCATGCGGTACGATCATCGCAATTACATCGTTCCATTATGTCTTGTTAGGGCAGGGGCCGTTCGTCTCGAACTCAATGGTTGAAAATGTTCTGTTCCTCCAGCTATTGCTGGGAATGGTGATTGTGCCGCTGTTGCTCATGAGCGCCGTGCTGAGTGAAAGGAAGAGAGCGGAAGAAGAACTGCACAAAAGCCGCGCGAAGCTGATTGAGGCACAGGAAGTTGAGCGTCATCGGATAGCCCGCGAACTGCATGACGACATCGGACAGCGGTTGGCAATGGTCTCGGTTGAGTTGCACCGGCTCGGTGGTGCCGGTGCAATGCCAGACTCAAGGGTTTCACTCAGGAATGTGATGCGGGAGGTGGAGTCCCTCTGCAAATCCACGCGTGCACTATCGCATGGCCTGCATCCCGCACACCTGGAATTCGCGGGGCTGTCATCGGCATTGCGAGCCTCTGTTTCGGCGGTTCGTCAGCAGACTTCCATCCGGATTCACTTGCACGATCGTGGCGTGCCGGAACGTCTCGACAAGGGCATTTCTCTCTGCGTATTTCGGGTGGCCCAGGAAGCTTTGCACAACGTGGTAAAGCACAGCCGGGCAAAGAATGTCCAGATTTATCTGAAACCGCAAGAGGGCCAGCTGGTACTCCGGATTGTGGACGATGGGATCGGTTTTTCGGTTGAGGACGGAACAACAGCCGGGCTGGGTGTGATGAACATGCGGGACAGGCTCGAATCGTTCGGCGGAACTCTGGAGATTGTTTCTGAACCGCGCAAAGGTACGTTACTCATCGCCAAAGTGCCGATCAGGTTTGAAGCAAAGCACTTGAGAATAGAACAGGAGAGTTCTTCTTCCAGCTATTATGATCAATCGATTGAACCCGGCTGAGATTGGCTCAGCGGATTGTTGCATCCGTATAAAGGTGCAGAATCGATCCAGAATTGGAGCTGCGAAATCTGACGGCACGGCAGCTCTACCAACGTTTGGAAATTTAGCAGCATTCAGGTGGGGAGCTAGCTCCCACGGCGATGCACTACCTGGACCTTTGTGCACGGTGATCGATATCACGGCACAGGTACGTTTCAGTTTCATAGAGTAAGCTGAGAGCGCAAACCAATTCAGAAAAGCTTCCAAGGCCAGCGAGGCCCTAAGAAGCAGCTGCCATGCAGCATGAGCAGGTTTAGACTCATGTCCGCAACACCGACCCCGCAACACAAAGCCGCACTGCCCCAGACGCCTGATCGCGCGTTGGGTGGCGAAGCCATCGAACTTGCTGTACTGAACGGAATCTCAGGGCAGATAGCGGTGCTTGCGCCTGACGGAACCATCATTGCGGTGAATGAAGCATGGAGACAGTTTGCTGGTGAGAACGATGCTCCGGACCACAACGCTTTTGTCGGCTGGAATTATCTCGCCGTCTGTGAGAGTGCTGCTTCATCAGGAGATCACTTCGCCCGGGAGATGGAGAACGGTATTCGGGCTGTCTTGTCCGGGAAGAAGATGAGCTTCTACGGACAATATGCCTGTGTCAGCAAAGGTGTGAAGCGCTGGTTCTCGGTGACCGTGAATACGTTGCGCCCTCATGGCGGGGGTGCAGTGGTGCGGCATTCTGATATAACGCGGATGAAGGAGGGCACAGACGCAATTCTTCAAGAGCGCCAACGTCTGGAGTTGCTCTCACAAACGGCGCCGGTACTCATCTGGATGTGTGATCGAGACGCCAAATGTACGTTCTTCAACCAGCGGTGGATGGAGCACACAGGTCGTACGCTTGAAGAAGAGCTCGGTGACGGTTGGGTCACAGCTGTACATCCTGACGACCGCGCCCACGTGATGAAGGTCTTCAGGGAGGCCTTCGCGGATAGGGTTCCATTCGAGATCGAGTACAGGCTTCGTAATGCCAAAGGCGAGTATCCTTGGATGGTTGATCGAGGAGTGGCGTTCTATGCCGGCCGGACATTCGAGGGCTACATTGGCTCCGTGATTGATATCAGCGAGCAGAAGAAGGCTTTACAAGAAGCGAAAAGAGAGTCTGCGCACATCAAGTTGCTGGCCGATGTTTCCAGCGCGGCACACCAGGCAGAGGCGGTAAGTGATGCACTTGAAAGCTGCTTGGAACTCGTATGCAAAAACCTGAAATGGCCCTTTGCTTATGGCGAACTCTGGAATCCTGATTCCGCTCTGCGTGGATCGATAGCCGGAGCAGTCTGTGCCATTCATGCGAGCAAACGTAACCACCTTGCCGCTGCTGCCCATCGGCGCGTCAAGTCTTATCTCAATCGAGGGCAGCGCGGGCGCCAGCAGAAGGCGGTTTTCTTACCGATCGATCGCAAGATATTTACTCCACCTCAACAGGAGTCGCTACGCAGCATAGGAGTCAGGTCAGCAATCGCATTGCCCATTGTTATAGGACAGCGCGCCGCAGGCCTGGTCACTTTTGCATCCACTGGTGATGCTCGCGACCGGCATCTCCGGAAAGTCATCGACAGCATTGGACTCGAATTGCAGCATCTGATCACCCGCATTCAGACGGAAAGGGCCCTGGAAATAAGTGACCGGCAATATCGGGCATTCTTCGAGCAAACAACGGTTGGAGCATCCCAGCTGACACCCAATGGACGATTTGTGCGGGTTAATAAGGCGATGACCAGGATCACCGGGTACTCGCGTCATGAATTACTCCGGATGCGATTCAGTGATCTTACGCACCCGGACGACCGGCAGACCAATCAGCAGTTTCACAGAATTCTGGACGGTGACATTTCGGGTTACACACTGGAGATGCGAATCAAGCGAAAGAATGGGGAGGTTGCTCTTGTGCAGATTGACGCAACGGCGATCCGCGATCGCGAGGGAAAGCCACAGCAGGTGGCGGCAATCTGGCAGGACGTGACCGAACGCAAAGTGGCAGTGCAGAAGCTGATGAGTGCAAACAAGGACGTGGAGTTGCTCGCCGCCCGGCTGAACACTGCGCAGGAGGAGGAGCGTGCGCGCATTGCCCGTGAATTGCATGATGGCATCGGGCAGGATGCAACCGGCCTGGTGTTGTCGCTGGCATTATTGAGAGACTCTGCCATGCAGACGGCACGAAAGGGTGAACACGCGGAAGCTCTGGATCAACAGTTTCAGAAGATCCATACCTCGGCTTCACAGCTGGTGAGGGATATAAGGACGTTGTCGCACGGCCTACACCCAGCTGTCCTTGAATTTGGCGGCCTCGTGTCCTCGCTGCGATCTCTGTGCGACGAATACAGGAAGCACGCGTTGATGAAAGTTGATTTCAACGTCGAGCAGGGCCTTGAAGTTGAGGACAAACATCTTGCTCTGGGCTTGTATCGAATTGTGCAGGAAGCACTGCAGAACGTGCTTCGTCACGCAAAGACGCGGGCTGTTTCCATACATCTGATGACCTGGGCACATGGAATTCTCCGCCTGACGATCAAAGACTTCGGTGTGGGCTTTGATCCCAACGCAGTACGCAAAAGTCAGGGGCTGGGGATGATCAGCATGGAGGAACGCACGCGCATCCTTGGTGGCACCTTTCAGGTCACGACCAACGTGCAGCGCGGGACTGAAATCGTGATTGAAATCCCGCAGAAGATAAATGTCAGAAGAGAACGCGTAGGATGAACACGCGAAAAGTTCTTTGTTCTCAGAAGGCAAATTGGCTCCTCGTCCTCATCATGGCAGCCATAGGCTGAATCTCCATTCTGAAAGTCTGTAACAACCTGGCCAAAGCCGTTGAACATGTGTAAACATGCGGCCCAGCCCGATTGAAGCCTGCGAAAGACAATAATCGCTCACACTCGATCTTGTATTTCGATAGTCTTTACTGTGAGTTTTAATCGTTAAAGCACACCCACTCAACGACCGTACCTACTCAATGCGCGGACGCCTCGTGACAGGTTGAAATATTCTGTCGATCGCGTCCGCGCATTGCAGTAACGGACATCAAGCGGCTTCGGATGCGTGCACTGATACTTCGGAAGCAGCAACTTAACTGCAACGCAATGCGCTGCTGTTTTGACTTGAATGCGACGCAAGCATACCCGCTGCTTCAGACCTCCCCGTGCACCCTTCTCGTGATACCAGGCGACATACAAGATATCGCTGTTGCGAGGCTTCCATGAAGAAGTACGCCGCTGAGCTTACCGGAACGTTCGTGCTGGTTTTCTGCGGAATCGGGAGTGCTGTTCTTGCCGGCCAGAAGATCGGATATCTTGGCATAGCTCTCGCTTTCGGCCTTTCACTGCTGACCATGGCTTACACAATCGGACCCGTGTCAGGCTGTCACATCAATCCGGCTGTAACACTCGGCGCCTTCTTGGCGAAAAAAATTGGTGCGCGAGACGCTGCCGGATATGCCGTGTCGCAGGTCATCGGTGGAATTTGCGGAGCTGCCGTGGTGCTGGTTATCGCCAAAGGCGCCGCCACAGGTTATGACGTCACTGCAGGACTGGCCGCGAATGGCTACGGTGCGCATTCACCCGGCCAATATTCGTTGGCCGCAGGATTCGTCGCTGAGGTTGTGCTCACCATGCTTCTGGTGCTCACCGTACTCGGCACCACCGACACAAAGGCGCCAGTGGGTTTCGCAGGACTCGCCATTGGTCTTGTCCTCACGCTCATTCATCTAGTGGCCATTCCTGTTACAAACGCCTCCATCAATCCTGCGCGAAGCATTGCTCCAGCTGTGTTCGTCGGAAGCTGGGCGATGCAGCAGCTCTGGCTCTTCATTGTTGCGCCACTCCTTGGCTCAGTTGCTGCGGCAGGACTTTACCGCGGCATTTGGACAGGAGCTCAGCCTATTGAAACGAAAGTCGCCGAACGAGCTCTGCCCAGCGAACAGGTTGAGAGAACTGTACGTCCCGCGGCATGAGAACGTAAATCATTGCTGCGACCGAAAGGATCACTCAGCTATGAGCCAGCCGATGATCGTGCCACCACCACCGCGCGTCGAGCCGGTTGACGCCGAACCCGATTTCTCGCTCGTCGTCGGTGGACCGCTCTATCAACTTTATTTGAAGGCCAGACTTGCCCAGCCCGCGCTGGGTCTCCTGTACCGCCGCATAATTGATATTTCACTCATTTGCTGGTTGCCGCTCCTGGTTTTGTCTGCTGCAGAAGGTCACCTGACTGGCGGAGTGCGTATATCCTTTCTCCGCGATCCCGAAGTCCACGTCAGGTTTCTTTTTGCGCTGCCGCTGCTGATTGCATCAGAACTGCTGGTTCATCAACGCGTCCGGCTCCTGGTCGCGGAATTCCTGAAGCGCGGAATGATTGCCGAAAGTGATCGGCTTCGTTTCCAGCAAATCATTGATTCCGCCATGCGTCTCCGCAATTCCGTGTGGATCGAAATCATCATGCTCGCTCTGGTACTCACCCTGGGTCACTGGACCTGGGAAAAGCAGATGTTCCTGCCGGTTTCCAGCTGGTACGCAATCGACCACGGAAACGGCTTGGAGTTGACCGGAGCAGGGAAGTATTACGCCTTTGTCAGCCTCGGCATCTTTCGCTTCCTCCTGTATCGCTGGTACTTCCGCATCTTCATCTGGTATCGCTTTCTCTGGCAGGTAAGAGGCTTGCCTCTGCAGCTGAATCTTTACCATCCTGATCGTGCAGCAGGACTCGGCTTCCTCTCAGCAAGCCTTCTCGCGCTATCGCCGGTTTTCGTTGCACAAACGGCGGTACTTTCCTCCAACATCTTCACTCGTATTCTGTACACAGGAGCAACACTGCCGGCTTTCAAAATGCAAATTGCCGGCGTGCTGGTGTTCTGTATGCTTGTGGTCACGCTTCCATTGTTGTTCTTTGTAGTCATCCTGGAACGAACACAGCGGCGTGCCAACATCGAGTTTGGTGAGCTGGCCAGCCAGTACGTAGACGACTTTCGCGCGAAATGGGTGAAGCACAGTACTCCCCGCAACGAGGAACTACTTGGTACGTCGGATATGCAATCTCTTGCTGACCTTGCGAACTCCTTTGCCGTGGTCAATGAAATTCGTGTAGTTCCGGTCACAAAGCAAGCTCTGATTCGTCTTCTCATCTTGCTCGTTCTGCCTCTGCTTCCACTCACGCTCACCATGGTTCCCCTCGACAAGATCCTCGAAAAGCTGTTTCAGATGGTTGTCTGAAAGTTGGTTGGTGGATGGCCGTCACGCTCCGATGCCTTCACCCCGCTTGGATTAGCCTGCTCTTAGAACGTTTAACCCCGTTTCATCGAACATTGCCGTTATTTCGTTTAACGAAAAGGATTTGCCAATCCTCCAGTCCTTTGCGCCCGCATTCTCTTTAAATCGATGAAGATGTAAACAAGCCATCGTGTCCGGCTGCCTTCTCTGTTTCCAGAGTCCGCCGTGGAGGTACAACAATGACTTTCAGGTTGCGTACGCTCTCGTATCTCGTCACATTGTCTGCTTTGGTTGCTGGACTCTGCCTCGCACAGGAAAACGGCAAGGACGATGAGTCCAGGCCCAAAGGCACGCTGTATGTACACGTCATGCCGGAAGAAGCCTACATATGGGTCGACGGCAAACCGGCGAGCCACCGCAACAGCATGTTGGAACTCCCCCAGGGCGAGCACGCCATCGCCGTGTACAACTACGGATTCGTCCCAAAGAAGGAGACGGTCAATGTCACCGGCGCATACCAGGAAGTTGATATGCGCCTGCAACCTGTCCAGGGCACGGTTCCCGGCCCTTTTGGAAGGATCCAGATTGAAGGTGTTCCGGGCGACTCCCTCGTGTTCATGAACGGCACCACTCCGGAGTTCTTCGTCGGACACGCCGACGAGATGAACGACAATTTCTTCACCACCCAAACGCTCGTCGCCCCAGTTGGGAAACATCAGCTCTACATCGTGCGGCGCAAGACCAATCAGCCCATCTGGTCAGGATCGCTTGATGTTAAGGAGAACAAACGCCTCATCGTTTATGTAAAAGGACCATCCGAAGCGCGTGTCGTCTATAAGGACTGGTCTGGCGGCAAGAAAGTCAAGGAACTGCCGCGATTCAAGGCCGGTACAGCGTCAGCCATCATCGCAATTGCGCCGGTGAAGGCAAGTCTGGCCGTTGATCGTCCTCAGATCAAATGCAACGAGCCCGCCAAACTTTCCTGGAAGTCCAGTGACGCCACCGTAGCTTCCATCATGGCAAACAATGAAAAGGTAGCGGACTCCCCAACCGGAGAGCTTTCCGTCAATCCAAAGCAGACCACCAAATATGTCTTCCAGGCTGCCGGACCGGGTGGAACCGTAACGCAAGAAGCGAACGTGGCGGTCGACCCCAAAGTCGAAGCATCGCTCGACTCCTCAACCCAGGACCTGCGCTACGTCAAAGTGGGCGATCAGGTAAAAGAGCGGGGCTCCGCTGACCTGAAGTGGTCCGCCAGCAATGCAGATGCCGTCGAGCTGAATCCCGTCGGCCCTCTGACTGGCACCAGCGGAACACAAACGGTGCAGGCTTCTCCCAAGCAGGCGAACGAAGGGCCCCTCGACGAAACCCAGTCCTACCAACTCACTGCCACAAACCAGTGCGGAGGCTCCGAGACCAGGACAGTCGCCCTTCACCTGACCGGCTCCATTGAACCCGAACAGATAGCTCAGGCAGAACCGCCGCCCGAACCAACTCCCGAGCCTAAATTGCCGGCCACCGCATCTCCTCTGCCGTTGCTGGCCCTTTTTGGAATTGCCAGTACCGGCGCGGGCATGTTGGTGCGCCGCATGCGAAAACCCTTGCGCCAGAAAAACTAGCTTCAAATGTTTACGTCTTCGTAAACCTTAGGAGGGGGTCGCCCCCTGTTTTTGGTCTTTTTGTTGCAAACACAGCTAGTTATTCAATTTCGACCCTTGGGTCACGCCGGAACCTTCCCTTGGGTGACGCCGAGATTCCACTGGGTCACCCAAGGTTTTGCTTGGGTCACCCAAGGGTCTCCTGTCCTCTATTGGAAGTGCTGAGGTTTACCAGTTAGCAAACACCATCTACCCGAGAGCCAATTACTAACTACCAATTACCAATTGCCGATTTGTCAAAGAGCTCATCTGCCCGGCGCTAGAAACCTGCGCCGTTCAGCCGCGGCGATCACCATTGAATCGCCATCGGCAGTAGTTTACCATTTATTCGCCTTGGCTGCCCATGAAAATTCTTTTGATTTATGTCCTCTTGCCGCTTCTTCTGTCCGGACAAATGGAGCCCAGATCCGATCTTCGCCCTTGACTGTTGTCATTTCCGCACCCACTGTGGCCCTCCCGCAGGGAGGTTCGAGAGTAGCCCGCCGTTTCAACGGCGCGGTAAGGTAGGGCAATGTATGGAGACCGAGTCCCGGAGAAACGGCCGAATCACCTGGGCACTCACTCCTCCGTGTACCACTCCGAGTGCGGCGACCAGCGCTTGCACGCAAGGCACTGCGTCTCCATCCACTGGTGCAGGCACGCAGGGCAGACTCCGCCTGTATCAAACGTGTTCCACGCATGCCCGCAGGTACACGACCATAGATCATCTTTCCGTGGCGACCATCCGCAGTGTGGGCATCGAATACGCGGACCAGACGTGTCGTGATCTCGCTCAATCTCTTCGCCCGGAACAATCACGGGAGTATCTGACTTCGCACTCATGACATCGCCCATAAAACAACTGAGCATTGAGATTTTGATGGCCCCGGTGTGCAGATGGTGGTGGAGCGCAGGCACTCTTGCCTGTGCATTTTCAACAAAACAACTTCGAACATCGGGGTAAACCGCTGCTCTTTGTTCCAGTCGCTCCCTCGTGTAGAAATATTGCGCCGCAGTTCCTGCATCTTACCTGATCACGAATGCTTCGGTAACCAGGAACCCGGCATTCGACTCTCTAGAAGCAGCTAAACTTTCTCGCAGTCCGCAGAGGAGGCTCTTCACACCATGAACTTCACAATCAGAGATCTGACCACGGGCGTTCCACTCGGCGATATTCCCGACAGCGGAATTATTGCCGGTGAAGTAAACGGTGAAGCCGCAATTCTGGTCCGCTCCGGATCAGACTACTTCGCCGTGGGAACCAGTTGCACGCATTATGGCGGTCTTCTCGCCGAAGGTCTGGTGGTTGGTGAAACCGTCCGTTGTCCGCTGCATCATGCCTGCTTCAGCCTTCGCACCGGAGAAGCGTTGCGCGCTCCCGCCTTTGACGCCATATCGTGCTGGCGCGTGGAGAAGGTAGGCGACCAAGTCTTCGTGCGCGAGAAACTTTCCGCGCCGGCAGGGAAGACCGCTCCGAAAATCACTCCTGCCTCCATTGTCATCGTTGGTGGCGGCGCCGCCGGCTTCGCTGCCGCAGAAATGTTGCGCCGTGAAGGATACTCCGGCCGCATCACCATGATCAGTGCAGACTCTGATGCGCCCTATGACCGGCCCAACCTCTCCAAGGATTATCTGAGTGGTGGAATAAAAGACGAGTGGATGCCGCTCCGGCCGCCGGACTTCTATTCAGCCAACAAAATCGAGTTGCTCCTCAATTCCCGCGTCAGTTCGATTGATACCGCGCAGAAAAAAGTCCAGCTTGAAAATGGCTCATCGCTTGCCTTCGATACGCTCCTGCTTGCTACCGGCGCCGACCCGGTCAAGCTCGCCGTTCCCGGCGCATCTCCCTCACAGGTGTTCTATCTCCGCAGCTACCAGGACGGACGCTCCCTCGCCGCGCGCGCCAAAGGCGCAAAGCAGGTGGTATTGGCCGGCGCAAGCTTCATCGCCCTGGAAGCTGCTTCCGCGCTCCGTGCGCTCGACGTAGCCGTTCACATCGTCGCCCCCCACGACGTTCCCCTCGCCCGCGTGCTTGGGCCGGAGATGGGCCGTGGCATCCGCAACCTTCACGAAAAACACGGTGTCCAGTTTCACCTCGGCGAAACCGTGGAACGCTTTGCCGACGGCCATTTCATTCTCAGCAAAGGAGCAAAGCTCGCCGCTGACTTCCTTATCGCCGGTGTGGGCGTCCGCCCCAACATCGCTCTGGCCGAAGCTGCCGGCCTGAAGATTGATCGCGGCGTTGTCGTGGACAGCTACCTCGAAACCAGCGTCCCGGGAATCTACGCCGCCGGCGACATTGCCCGTTTCCCTGATCTGCTTTCCGGCCAGCCAGTACGCATTGAACACTGGGCAGTCGCCGAAGCCCAGGGACAGGTCGCCGCCCGCAACATGCTCGGCCGCCGTGAAAAATTTGCCTTCGCACCTTTCTTCTGGACGCACCAGTACGACGTCGAAATCAGGTACGTAGGCCACGCGGAAAAATGGGACTCCATCGTCGTTGAAGGCAGTCTTGATGCCGGCGACTGCAAAGTCTCCTACCAGCTCGCAGGCAAGACCCTCGCCGTTGCGACCATCGGACGCGATCTCGAAAACCTCCGCGCCGGCGCCGCCATGGAAAAGGAAATGACTGCACAAGTGTGAAGAACGCCCGCACTTTTGAAGTCGCCTGTTACCCTTGTCATCCCCTCTGCCCTCAAGAGGGGTTGCCCCTGCGATTACACCAATCGCTCGTCATCCCGAACCCCGTCAACCAGCGAGCGTTCTCATCAGCTCGCGAGTAGGGGTGAGGGACCTTGCGTCTGGTTGTTGCCCTCTGTGGGTAACAACAATTTTTGTTGAGCCTGCTGTTGCGATATACCGGAATCAGATTCAGAACACCGGCCAGTCTGTTATCCTCTCCCCGACCATGCCCATCACCCGAGCAACCGCCATTCTCATACTCATGCTGATGATTGCAGGAACCCAATCTCCCGCTCAGACCGAAAAGAAACTGGATTCCATTTTCACCGAAGCAGGCCTGAATCAACAGAATGCTCCCGGAGCAGCCGTAATGGTCCTGAAGCATGGCCAGGTACTGTTCACGCGTGCCTACGGAGTCACCGACCTGCCCTCAAAAGCCAAAATCAGCTCCAGCACAAATTTCCGCCTCGCCTCTGACAGCAAGCAGTTCACCGCCATGTCCATCATGCTGCTGGTTCACGACGGCAAATTGCATTATGAAGATCACCTGACGGACGTCTTTCCTGATTTTCCCGCCTACGGCAAGGCCATCACTATCCGCCAGCTGTTGCAGCACACATCCGGGCTTAAGGATTATGAAGACCTGATGCCGCCCGCCGATCCCAATGTTCCCGTAGAGCAGATTCAGATCCAGGACGCCGGTGTTCTCGATCTCCTCAAGCAGCAGACCGCCACCAAGTTCACGCCCGGCAGCAAGTGGGATTACAGCAACTCCGGATACGTTGTGCTCGGACTCGTGGTCGGAAAAGTCTCAGGCAAGTCATTCCCTGATTTTCTGCACGAGCGCATCTTCGTCCCCTTGGGCATGACCCATACACTCGCCTACGTCCGTGGCGGCCCTCAGGTCCCGAATCGCGCTTTTGGCCATAGTCTCGAAGCAGGGAAGTGGAAGCAAACTGATCAGAGTCCCACCTCCGCCACCCTCGGCGATGGCGGCATCTACTCCTCGCTCCGCGACCTCGCCAAATGGGATCGCGCCCTCCGTGAGCACACTCTGCTCAGCGTGCGTGAAATGCAGGCGGCGCTCACTCCGGTGAAGCCCCCGAATGGCGCTCCCACCGAACCCGACGGCGCCCCCGCCGACTACGGCTTCGGCTGGTTCCTCAATCCCTACAAAGGCCACCAGCGCATGTGGCACTACGGCGAGACCATGGGCTTTCTATCAGCAATTCAGCGCTTCACGAAAGATGACCTGACGATTGTGGTGCTGTGCAACCGCACCGATGTGAATCCTACGGCGCTGGCGCTGAAAGTTGCTGATGAATTGCTGCCGCAATCTACTAAATGAGGTGAGTTGCCGGTTCTTCTTTTTACCAACAATTTGGCACTTCTCTGCTATTCATGGTCAAAGTTCGTCAGATTACCGGATGCCCTAAGCTCCGCAGGGCGCAGAACAGGGCGCAGAATCAGTGCTCCGATCTGTCGATCTCGTCCATTCCGCCTCTTGCATCCACAATCTGAGCGCCGTCAGGCGCGTCATCAGGTTAGCCCCCGGTGCAGCGCAGCGGAACCGGGGGTACGCTTTCCAGTCAAATCCAAGCGCCGTAGGTGCGACACAGTGCTGATACCAGA
>DATAEJ010000161.1:0-10511 GCA_036258095.1 Candidatus Angelobacter sp.
AGCTTTTTTACTTCAACAGCGCCGACCCGGTAGAGATCCCTCTCCAGCAGGGAGGCGCCGCGTGATGGGAGCGCATGCATACACCTAAGACTCTCATCCCACAGGCCGGCAAGTCTGGTCTAAATTGCACACACTCTGGTCGTGAACGCGGATTGGTAGATCGCTGACGCTAGCCCGGTCGTGAAGCAGGTCGACAAAGCCGCAGGTAATTGAATCCAGGTGATTGATCGTTCAAGCGTTTCAAGCTGAACAGGGTGTGCTCCGGCCCGGCAGCTTCTTTGCGTGGGCTTCCTGTGCTGGGTGAGCCGCGCGCGAGTGCGCTCTGAATTCGGCTGTTATCTTCCGGTGTCTTTCTTCGGTCGTCAGCTTGCCTGGGATGGAAAACCGCTGCCCGCATTGGGAACAGCGCCATGCGATGGGATTGCCGTCAATCCTGTCAATCACAATCAGTTCTGCCATATCAGCAGCATCTCACAATCGCGCAGTTCCGACTGGTCAATTGAGCACAGCATTACCCCACTCCATGTGCGACACTTCTGGAGTGAGTCTCTGAAGCATCGCGTTCTCTCTCAATCTAAGTCCCACGACGGAAACCCGAGAAGGTAGCCCTCCTGTTATGCAAGATCGACGAAAATCATTGCTGTACGATCGTATTGTGAGCGGCCAGCATGAAAGATAACTGCCGGCTCGTCCGCATGAGCGATGTGCATGCCGCAAGCAACAACCATGGCTCTAGTCATGGCTGCGGAATGTTCAGGCCGGGCTGATCTCATGCGAAACCCTGCGCAATCTCTCATGGCATTGCTGCTGGCCGTCTGCGCTCTGAGCAGTGCCGGCAACGGATATTCCGTTTTGACCCACGAAGAAATTGTTGACCTGCTCTGGGGCGAACAGATTAAGCCGCTGTTGTTGCAGAAGTATCCCGGAGCGACGGAAGATGACTTGCGCAAGGCCCATGCCTACGCTTACGGCGGATGCCTGATACAGGACATGGGCTACTACCCGTTCGGAAACAGGCTCTTCAGTGATTTAGTCCATTACGTTCGCAGCGGCGATTTTGTTGTCGCGCTGCTTGACGAGGCGGCTGACATTAACGAATACGCTTTTGCCCTTGGAGCGCTGTCACACTACGCATCGGACCTCTCCGGCCATCCCGCGGTCAACATGGCCGTCGCGCAGAATTTTCCCAAACTGAAAACCAGGTATGGACCGGCGGTTACGTTTGAGCAGGATCCGAAAGCTCACATTCAGACCGAATTTGGATTTGACGTCGTGCAGGTCGCAAAGCAGCGCTATACCTCCGACGCCTACCACGACTTCATCGGGTTCCAGGTGTCCAAGCTTCTTCTGGAAAGGGCATTCCTCAAGACATACGGCATCAAGCTCGCAGACATTTTCAGCAACCTTGATCTGGCCATCGGTTCCTTTCGCCGGTCCATCAGCAATGTTATTCCTGAAATGACTCGAGTTGCCTTCCTTACGAACAAGGATCAGTTGGTCAAGGAGACCTCTTCTTCAGCGCGAAAGAAGTTTCTGTACAACCTGAAGCAAGCAGAATATGAGAAGGAGTGGGGCAAGAGCTATGAAAAGCCGGGGCTGGGCGCCAGGATTTTTGCCCTAATGTTTAAGCTCATTCCCAAGGTTGGCCCCTTCAAGGCAGTGGGCTTTAAGATGCCCAGCCCGGGCACCGAAACGCTCTATCTCAAGAGCATCAACGGCACGGTGGACCAGTATCGAATTTATCTCCAGGACTTGAATGTGGGAAAGCTCACCCTCGCCAACAGGGACTTCGATACCGGGAAACAGACCGTGGAGGGCGAGTACCGTCTCTCAGATGAAGCCTACAGCAAGCTGTTGGACAAACTGGCGACGGCCAGGTTTGCAGGCGCGTCGCTTGAGCTGCAGCAAAACATCCTGACCTTCTACCAGAACCCGAATGCTCCCGATCTCGACAAGAACAAGCCGGACCAGAGAAGCAGGACGTTGAAGAACATTGAAGAGCTTCGATCCCTCCGCTTCGAAAAGCCGATCGCCCGCCAGCCTATTCCCGCCTCATAAGTTTGTTGTTGCGAATCATAGGGAATGCGCTCCGGTGTGGATGCCGGAGCGCAAAGATTGCCTATGGGGATAGAAGCATTGCCAGGGACGGTGCGCGTGTCGCGTGGTCGACGCGTTCGGCACGTTGGTTGGCAAACCAACCAGGCTTTTGTTTGCTGGTCGTCCCCTTGTCGCACTAAAAGTTCCGCCGCCGCTGGAACTGCTTTCGAGCTCCAGCTTGCCGGTCCAGGAGGGTTGTCCGGGCTCATGCCATGGCAGCAGCCGGTATGTGTGCGAAATTGAGCCCCAGACTCTCATAAGCCTGTCTCATGCATGCTGTTGCCGCCAGGCTTTCCTGCCATGTGGGCAGCGTAACCTGAATCAGGCCCGCGCCAGGCCTGTCAAGCGAATCAGAAAACCTGTCCTGATGTTGCATGATCACTTCGAGCATGTCGGTCAAGCCCGCTGAATGATAGTCGTTGCTGAACGTCATTCCGTCACATGGGACAGCACTTGGCCCGCGCGGCATCCAGTATTCACAAACCAGACTCCATGCCCCTTTTCCCGTCAGCTCCCAGACCTTCAGGTACTGGAGTGACTTTCCGGGAGCATACTCAATGTGGATCAGGCCGCCATGAGTCACGTGGAGCAGGTCTCCCCAATTCAATACCACGGCACTCGTCAAAATCCGGTCCAGCTCAATTTTCATTGTGCGCTTTCCATTCGGGATGCCACTCATAATGCTCCTTTTTTCCTCTGACAAACTAAGTTCCTGATACAGCGGCCCGGGGTCAGGCGAACTGGACAATACGACCGGAGCGTTGGCGCGAATTTGATGAAAGGTTGAATGCATGACCTCTGTCGTAGCGACTTCCGGAGTTCCCTCGAACAGAAGCCCCAGCATTCTGAGAACATCTTTATAGACAGTGGCGCCATAAGCCTCAGCGTTCGCTCGCGTGTCCCACAAGCTGATGGCAAGCACCTTGATCCCGTCGGATGCCGCAAATGTGATTTCGTCTTTAAAACCTTCTTGTTCGCGAAGTAAGGGAATAATGTCCTTCTCAAACGTCTTGATGAATTCCGCAAATTTATTAGGTTTCAATTCGACGGAGAGTCTGCGTGCAAACATTTATCAACCTCCAAGGAAGAAACTAAGGTGGGTTAATCAGAAGGGCTGACTTAGTTCAGAGAATCTGAAAAGTGAGGAAGGATGCTCGCTCTAGTTCGACGCTACGCTCATTCGAGGTCAATGTCAACCGAGGCAATTCAAGCTGCCAGCCGGTACGCAGGGCATGGTCGCACAGGTGTAAGAAGGTTAAAGACCGGTGGAAGTGCAAATTGGAATGCCGCCATACGGGCCTGCTCTTGCTCATTTATCGAAACGATGCGCTCTTTTTTTCTTGAAGCCGCATTTCCTGCACTACCTTCTCCAGCGCCGCTGAGATTGAGGGCGCCTCGGCAAGATGATAGAGCTTCTCCCCATTGCAAGCGAAGACCTGCGCGGAGTAAATCTCCTGGATCCCGCGATATTCAGCAGAAATAGCAATCGTGAACAGCAACGTGGTCATATTTCCTTCTTCCGAAGCAGCAAGAACGCCAGGGCTGGCGTGATCGACTGTTCTAAACAATCCTTATTGGTGCGGATATATCCAGGCCAGCTCCGCGCAGCAGCCCGGTGATATCAGCTTCTGCCAAACGCGAGATATCGTATTCCACCTTAACTGTGTGCTTCGCCTCATCGAAGGAGATCTTTCGCACTCCATATACTTCGTGTAGGCACCCGATCGCTGCCATCTGGTGTTCTCCCGGCGGAACTCGATATGGAAAAGTCACATCCATTAATGTCACGTTTACACTCCCTTTTTTGTTTGGCGAATCGCACGCCGCGGTAATTAATTAGCCGAACCTGTTGGTACCGAACGCTCTCTCGGCATCTTTATGAAAGAAGGTCTACGCGACGATTGAGGAGATCAGGTCCCCCTCGTTTGCTAATCTCGACTTTTCCTCGATTTCCATACTCAGCCGACAGCGTACGACGTCTATCAGATCCAGCAGCGGCTGTGGAACGCCGGCGCCCAAGCCGAGGGACTCTGGATGATCTAGTATTTGTCCCAGGGTTTCAGATGCACGCTCGATTCGCGTCTTTGTTGCCATACTCAGGACAGGATCATTAGGACAACCCTCATCATTCATTCTCGCGAGGTCCTGTTCGTCGTGCCGTGTTTCGCTTAGTGTGGCACAATTCACGTTCTTCATAGTCGCCCTCCCTTCAGACCGGCTGCGCAGACCTCGTTGCAACAGCAGGAAGAAGAACAGCGCAGTGGTAATTCATACTATGCTCTGCTCCCCAATACTTTACTGTTCCATTTTGGACACCGTGCCTTGCCAGAGAACCGGCGCGTTTTGGTGCTACGCTGATTCCGGCTGCGCTATTTCAAAAGGGAGACCCGCTGAGGATCGGAATACTGGTTGATTCTTGTGGCGGCGCCACTCTATCAGTTCACGATGGGCGTTGACATCAGCCTCCAGGCAGTGTAGGGTCGCTAATAGAGCGAGTATTCTTCCTCTCTTTTCAGATCCCCTGAACTAAGTCAGCTCATCTGAGGTCCCTCATACCTTAGCCTCACCGTGGTTCGCGACCGGAAGAACCGATCGATCCATGAGCAGCCACCCACGTTGTAACAAACTAATTTTGAAAAAAGGGAAACAAGATGAAGACGAATTTGATCCTACAAAAAGTCTCTTTTCTGCACGGACTCATTGATCCTAGCTGGATCGACGGCAATCCCGGCCAACCGGGACCAATCTTCCGGACCGCAATGACGGACTACGTTGTGGCCGAGCTGTTGCGCGATATCAGCGTCAACTTGCAAGAGAGGGATCTGGCGACAAAAGTGCATAACATCGGCAAGGAACTTGTATCAGCTTCCTCGCATGCTCTTACCGCTGGATGGGAAGATGGCGACGACATCTGTCCGCCCTTCAAGGTCGGCCCCAGGCCGCACGGCGATACTCTTGCCCTCACTGCTCCTCAACCGGAGCCCTGGCTGGAGCACATTACTCCGGCGATGAACGACATTGTTCTGGCCCATGCATTACGAGAGTTGGCTTCGCTTACTTCCAGTGAGAAAGCCAGTAACGGCATCAGGCAAGTGGGCGAGACGATTGTCAAAGCAGCCAGCAGGAAGCTGTTTGACGAGTACTGTGGGACACCGGTCAAGCTTCATGTGCCGACGCCAAGGCCCAAAGGCGTTGCAGCGGCATAAGTTCGCAGAACCAAAATCAGACGCCCATGGACACTTCTATGAAGTTTGTGGGCGTCGTTTTTGAAAATGACGGCGTCAACGTATTCGGGAGAACAGGCGCTGTCATGAATTGCAATTAGGGAGTATACTCAACATACAATCGAAGACTCTTTGCGCGTACCCTACGTTGACCGCCTTCCTTTGAAGACAATCAGGTTTTATGTTTTCACTATCAGTCATCTCTGCTTACGTGGCACTTACTTGTATGGTCACGGCTGTAGTTCCGCTAACAGTTTGGTTTCTGGGTCGGAGACAACAGGCGCTGGTTTCGCTAAATATTATGGGGAAGTAGCTTAGAGCGACATCAGCCAGTTCAAATCGGCGCATGGGGAGCGCCCGTTTTGCGCCGATTGGCCGCGCACGATGAAGTGCTTGTATTGCAGGGCCAAGCTGCTGCATGTTTTGCGGGACGGCCGATACTCACGACTGGGAGGAAGGTTGTTTCACGTACAAGCTGTTGCCAGCGCCCGGAACAAAGTGAATCGTCCTGCTGCACAAGCGATAAAGGATAAGAACGCCAGTTGGGACTACATCGAGGCTGCGGCGTTAGCACTCAAATCAGCCTTGTCTTATGGAATTGGGGTCTTTGCTGTCGCGACCCAAAGGACTAACCGCATCTCGGCTGGAGGAGCAGTGCACTTCCTGCTGTAAGCGGTTTTTGCCACTGTTCTTGACGGAGAACATAACCTGATCCGCGCCTGCAATCATTTCCTGCACTGACACCGGCTGAGCGAGGAAAGTAACAGCGCCCACGCTGAAAGTTATCCGCCAGCCGTTCTGCTTCATCGCGCGTTCCAGCATCGCCAACACTTTTGCCAGGACCGTGTTTGCAGCAGCCTTATACGTATCCGGCAGGATCAGCGCGAACTCATCGCCCCCCATGCGTGCCACCATGTCCGTTTGCCGGACGCTCGTCTGCATGGTTCGCGCCACGCTGACCAGTACCTTGTCGCCGATTTGATGTCCCAGCGTGTCGTTGATCTCTTTGAATCCGTCCAGGTCAAGGTAGGCGAGCGTGATCGGCTGCTTGCTACGCCCGGCGCGGCTCCTCTCCCTATTAGCAAACTCGTAGAATGCGAGGCGATTTCCAATGCCCGTGAGGCTGTCCACACGAGAAAGCTGCCGTTCGCGATCATGCAATGATTTCAGCGCCGCGACGATAAATATCACGGAGATAAAAAAGCCGAACCAGATCAGCGCGTTCCAATATGCGACAGCGGGATGAACGATGTGCAGAGGCGACGCTATATTGGCCCACAACGTAACCGCAGCGCTCACGGCGGACGCCATGGCGCCGGCCTTTCGGTGAATAAACCACGTAAAGTAGGCCACAGGGATGATGAAGAACACTGAGAATTCTAAGAGGCTGCTCGAGGCGAAAAAGGCTCCGGTTCCAACTAGTAGAAGGATAATTGATCCCAATGAAACCTGAACTGCCCTGCCCTGTTTCCCGATGACCTCCACTGCGCTCATGAGACCTCACTGGCTATAATACGCGCTCATATTTTGGATGAGTAATCCCCGTAGAGCTTCGTCTAGAGTACGCGAACTGGACAGGACCTGAACTCAATCTCTTTAGATGCAGTCGTTTCACGGCTGAGCAGTCTTGCTCAGTTTCGCCCCACCTCTTTCCTCCACAATAGTCCTGCACAATAGTCCATGGGCCGAACTGATTGGTTATGACCACGCGCTTGGAGCGTCCTTCATCCCGCCGCGCTTGTACTCTCGACAACATCCGCGGCTTTATCGTATTTCGACCATGACGAGCATGATTGCCACAGAATACAAAACGCGGCTGAAGTACAAGGAAAAATGCAGCGACAGCGCCACGGGCTTTTACTTCGACAAGCCAGCCGGGTTCCAGTTTGAGGCTGGGCAGTATATTGACCTTACTCTGATCGATCCTCCTGAAACCGATCCCGACGGCAGCATAAGATGTTTCCCTGGCCGGCGCGCCAGCGGTCGAGCACCTACTGATTGTCACAAGGATACGAGACACGGCTTTCGAGCGCTCACTGCAACAGCTCCCCATCCACACTGAGGTGGAGTTGGACGGGCCGTTCGGCTCGTTTAGCCTGCATGCCAATCGATGGAAGCCTGCGATTTTTCTGGCGGGAGGAGTCGAGATAGCACCTTTTTCAGCATAATACCCACGCAGTAAAAATCTCTGAGACAGACTTGTATCTCTTCTACTCGAACCATTGCCCTGATCGTGCAGCTTTCCTTCAGTTTTTGCAGGAATTGGAGAATAACACGTTGAGTTTTCGGTTCATTCCGACGATGACGGCAACAGACAGGCTCTGTCGGTCGTGGAGTGGTGAAACCGCGTCCATCGGCAAGGAGATAATGTCTAAGTACTTGCCGAGGCTCCCAAGAGCAATCTGCTATGTTTCTGTGTGAGGTAAATATGAATGATATTTTGGTTGCAACAGGAATTGGCATCTTTCTGCTGGCTTTGGCAATTTGGATAGAGATTCGAGAGCGAGGAGTCGTGCCCGGTCGCCGCAGGTAGCGGAGTTCCTGGCCGCGCAGACTTGAATCGGTCTGCAGTTTGCCGTGTTCACGTCGATTCGGCGAATCCCAGAACAAATGCGTTTTTTTGGCGCAAAGGCATAGTGAGCCGTTTTGCTCAGATTTACCTTCGCTGCAAGCTCATACTTCTCCTGCGGAGTGAATTACATGCGCGTCTTTTGGGAACAAACGGGAGTCCTGCTGCCGATTTATCGCTTAGCAGCACAGGGTCTGAGCGATTGCGACATCGCGAATAAGCTCAGCATCACGGAACTTAAGGTTCAAAACTGCATGGCTTGGCTTTTGCATTTTCTCAAAATGAGTGACCGGAATCAGCTGATTTCGTATGCCTCGCCTGCAGGCACCACTTGTGTCATTTTGACGAAATAAGCCCCACGGCAATGCCATAGACGACGGTAGTGTTGCGATCCAGGTCGGCAGATGACCGATGAAAGTTGATGCTAATGAACCTCAGAATCGTGGGGATGTTAACAGCGTTGATTGGGTCGGGTCCCGCGCAACCCGCAGCATTCGCCCAGGTGGCCGATCAGTCGCAGAACTTTTCGATTTGCATGGACGGCTTGAGACCCTGCGATCGCTCTACCCTGTCGGAGGCACAGGCGATCAAAGTGGCAGCCAGTGATCACCGGCGCAACATTGCCGATTGCAGAAGGGGCTCGGAATCCTGCGACTCCTCCAAGTTGAGCCATGCTGAAGCCGGAGCATTGGCGGTGGCCCGATACCAGCAGAATCTTTCCGATTGCATGCAGGGTTGGGAACCGTGTGACAGGGCCAAATTGAACAAGTCAGACTTAAACAACATCGCCTTGGCAGAGCTCCGACGCAATGAAGAGAATTGTAGGAACGGTTGGTCATTGTGCAACCACTCGAAATTGACGGAGGCTCAAGCAAACGACGTGAAAGTGGCAGAGCACCGGCGCAATGTCGACGACTGTATGGGAGGATCGGAATCCTGCGATCACTCCACCCTCACGCTGCGGGAAGCAAACGCGGTCAGCGCGGCTGTACACGAGCGCAACGCCAGAAACTGCATTGAGGGCTGGGGTCACTGCGACCACTGCGCTCTGTCAACGGCGGATGCCAGCCGCGTTGCCCTTATGGAGCACCAGCGCAACTTGTCCAATTGCAAGAGCGGCCAAGAATCATGTGACTACTCGCAATTGACCGCTGATGAAAGCAATGCATTGGCTCGGGCCGAGCACCAGCGCAATTACCATGCATGCGTTACAGGCACTGGCTACTGTGATCGCTCTCTGCTCACGCCACTAGAGATACGCTCTATTCCTCGCGACCACGCATCAGCTCCGGTAGGCGACAAATAACCGACTCCCATAAACGGCCCGTTCAATTTTTTCGTTGTCTCGATCACCCTGGGCCGGCTCGTACGTCGGTGTGGCCATAGCGTACAGTACAGATAGGGGCGTTTTACGCCCAGCCCGTCTGATTTCATGTTGGTTCCTCAAAAGCACGGCTGCGAGCGCAGACGCACACATGTTTTCAAGAAAGAGATGAATTGTTGAATAGCCGCCAGAGACAGGGAAATCTGCTTCAAATTGGGACCCGCCTGCGCAGGAGCTTTTCGGAGACAAAGCCTGAAGGAGGAGAAGCACCTCTACGCTCAGAGTTGTTCAGCAGAGAGCAGATGAAGCAACATGGCAAACTCCTGGCCGCCTCTCACGTGGTTGACCGCGGCCGGGCGTCGGATCAGCTTTTGTCGCGATTAGCGGATAACGAAAAAGTCCTGAAGGAAACCTGCCATCTTCTCACCACAGCCATCAAAGCGAACCGGCGCATCGCGCCTGCCGGCGAATGGCTGCTCGACAATTTCTACTTGATCGAACAGCAGATCCGGACTGCCAGGAGACATCTGCCCAAAGGGTACAGCCAGGCACTTCCTCGTCTGCTCAAGGACCCGTCAGAGGGTTTGCCGCGCGTGTACGACCTGGCTCTGGAGGCGATTTCGCACGGAGACGCCCGGGTGGATCCAGAGAGTCTCAGTGCGTTTGTGGCGGCCTACCAGACGGTGACCGCCCTGAATCTGGGAGAATTATGGGCCATTCCCATCATGCTGCGGCTTGCGTTGATTGAGAATCTTAGGCGCGTTGCCGCGGAGCTTGCCGCCGAACGGATCGACCGCAACCTTGCTGACAGCTGGGCAGACAAGATGACGGAAGTTGCGGAAAAAGATCCGAAGAACCTGATTCTTGTTATCGCGGACATGGCGCGGTCAAAGCCCCCGATGGTGAGTTCGTTTATTGCCGAGTTGGCGCGCCGTTTGCAGGGACAAGGCCCGGCGTTGGCCTTGCCACTGACATGGATTGAGCAAAGACTCTCGGAGTCCGGATCTACGATTGAGCAACTGGTGCGGTCGGAGAACCAGCGGCAAGCCACTGACCAGGTTTCCATCAGCAACAGCATCGCGAGTCTCAGGTTCCTGGACGCAACGGACTGGCGCGAGTTTGTGGAAACGATGAGCATCGTCGAGCGCACGCTGCTCGGAGATCCCCAAGGTGTGTACGGCAAAATGAGTTTTGCCACGCGCGACCGCTACCGGCACGTCGTCGAAAAGATCGCAAGAAAAAGCAAGTCATCCGAGGGCGAGGTAGCCGGCAAAGCAGTCCAGTTGGCCCGTGAGAG
>DATAEJ010000162.1:0-50866 GCA_036258095.1 Candidatus Angelobacter sp.
AATGTTGGGTGACCCAAGGCAATCTCGGCGTGACCCAAGGGCGAACTCGGCGTGACCCAAGGGTCGAAACCGGCTAAGTGCCTTTGTTTTCTGTGAAAGCTGAAAAAAATAGGGGGCACCCCCTCTAAGGTTTACCGATAGATAAACCGAGAGGGCTCGGGAGCTAACCGTTCGAGATCGCCGGAATCGCCGTAATCGCGCGGAATCGCCGTAATCGGAAACGCAAAAGCAGGTAGGCCACAGACGAGCACAGATGAACGCAGAGGAAGAGTGGAAAGTCATCAAGCTCGGGTGATCGGGTAGGCCGGGAGATCAAACCGATTAACTCATAGAGGACACACATTCGACCTTGCGCTGGGCAGGCACACCTCAGCGGCTAAGGTCGGCCGTTAAGAGTCGTTAAGCGCAGGCTCGGGGCCTGCTCAGCCGGACAGTGAGCTGCAACGCGAACTGCTGGATTGCCATCTTAGATATCTGTCCAGGATTCCATTCAGCAGGTATTTGTGCAGACTAATTTTGCGGTCGTCATACTTCTTTGTTTGTCGTTATTTGGATGTGGGAGGCCGGCCTCAACCCGGCCGATGGCAGCGCATCCGTTTCAAGGCGTGGAGGGTGGTCCGAAGCTGCTGGCGATTTACCAGCCGTGGTGGGGTGACGCCAAGCACATTGACGTGGGCTATTCCAGCCACAATCCGCAGACGCTGCAGCAGCAGATAGCGCGTGCGCGGGAGATGAACATCAGTGGCTTTGTAGTGAACTGGTACGGTCCGCGGCGTGAGTACAACGATAAGACGCTGGGGCTGCTGATGCAGGCGGCGCAGGAGCACGGCGATTTCAAGATCGCAGCGCAGTATGACGAAGCGGTGGACAATCCCGGCAACGCGACGGATGCGGTGATCGTGGACCTGCAATATCTCTACGACAAGTACATCAGCGCGAATGCGGGTCCAATGCGGTCAGCGTATCTCACGTATCAGGGGCGCCCGGTGATTTTCATTTTCCCCAAGGCGTCAGGGACGGAGTGGGACCGGGTGCGGCAGGTGACCAACTCGTGGCCGGAGCGTCCGCTGCTCATCTACAAGGACCAGAACGAGAAGTACGACAGCGCGTTTGATGGTTACTATGCGTGGGTGCATCCGGGCAAGAGAGGCTGGCAACGCGATGGCAGCGCGAAGGGGCTGGATTATCTGGACTGGTTCTATAAGACCATGAGCCGCAGGCCGGACAAGATCACAGTGGGCGGAGTGTGGCCCGGGTTTGATGACTCAAAGGCCAGCTGGTCACAGAATCGGCATATGAGTTACGGCTGCGGCCAAACTTTTGCGGACACCATGGCCGTCTTCCGCAAGTATTACGGCAGCGAGAATGCCCCGCCATTTCTGCTGGTGGAAACCTGGAACGATTACGAGGAAGGCACGGACGTGGAGCGCGGGGTGAGCCACTGCGGTCCGGGCGGCCGCCAGACCGTTGACACCACGCGCGCGGCGGCGGGAGGCAGAGACTAGGGACCGCCGTCCACGAGGCGTAAAGACGAGTCTGGTGGCGCATGCTGGCTCTCCATTTGAAAGCAGCTGGAGTAAAATAAGGTCGCTATACACAGTCCGCCGGCATGATTTCCGGCCCAAGGTGAAGCGTGCGACAGGCCCTGATTGTTGAAGACACTCCTAAAGATGCCAAAATCGCGGTGGACGTGCTGCGAAAACTTGGCGCCGCCGACGTGCAGGTTTGTGACAACATTCCTTCCGCAGTAGTCCAGCTGCGGGACATGATGGAAGAGCGGCGTGACGCTCCTGACTTGATACTGCTGGATCTCTCGTTTCCCAACGACAGCGGTTTTGAACTACTCCGGCTGTGGAAGTCGAACCCCAGCCTGCAGAAGATCCCCGTTGTGGTGTGGACCGTGATGGGCGAGACCGAGCAAAAAATCTGCAGCTACTTCGGCGTGGAAAAGATCGTCCCTAAGTGGGAAGGGCCGAAAGGGCTGGAGAAGGCCCTGGCCGGCTTTGCCGACAGCGCGGGCTCGGCGATCCAGTAGTCAATTAAGCAATTAGTAATTCGCAATTAGTAATCAGCCAGAACTGCGTGAACAAACGTGTCACGATTCAAGCGGACTGGCGCGATGGCGATCAACAGTGCTACTGGAACGTGTTGCAGCTTTCAATGGTGCCCTGATTCAATCCGCGTTTGAACCACTGTGTGCGCTGGGCAGAAGAGCCGTGCGTGAAGGTTTCAGGGCTCACGTGGCCGGTAGCCATTCGTTGCAGCCGGTCATCGCCAACTGCTGATGCCGCGCCCAGAGCACTTTCAACGTCGCCTGCTTCCAACAGGTCTCGCTGCTGAGTGGAGTGGGCCCACACGCCGGCCAGGCAATCCGCTTGCAACTCGAGTCGCACGGAAAGGGAGTTAGCTGAACCCGGATCGTTCTGCTGCAATGTATGCACGCGCTGCTCAACGCCAATCAGTTTCTGGACGTGATGCCCGATTTCATGTGCCAGAACGTAAGCCTGAGCAAATTGTCCGGGAGCACCGAAACGGCTCTTCAATTCGTCGTAGAAGCCCAGATCAATGTAGACCTTTTCATCGGAGGGACAGTAAAAAGGCCCAGTTGCTGATTGCGCGGTACCGCAACCGGAGTAGGTATAGTTTCTGAACAGAACGAGTTTGGCGTGGCGATATCGAGCGCCTTCGGAGGGCAGAATCTGTTCCCATGTCTTCTGCGCGTCATCGAGTACGAATGATACGAAGCGCACCTCCGGCTCTTCGCGGGCATCGCGTTCCGGATCGGCATTGCGCGTAATGGGAGCGCCGGCGCCGCCACCGCCTCCGCTCAACAACGTAAAGAAATTTCGCTTGAAGACCAGGCTGAGGATCAGAAGGATAAGGATTCCACCAATACCGATGTGCGGCATGCCAAATCCGCCAAAACCGCCGCCTCCATAGCTTTCATCGCGACGGTCTTCGAGATCATCACTTCTTCCGCCTGGGGTCCAGCGCATGTATTTCGTCCTCCTAATGCTTTGCGAGTTTATTTGCTGATTCTAATGTTTGAACGCGACGAAAGCTTGATCGCGCAGCGCAACGTGTTAAGGCATTTTGCATGACACCACAGGTGCGAGGGATTCATCCTTTCACTTTTTAACCTAAGCTGCGGCAACCCGAGAGCAACCAGAGCTGTCGAAACATTCAGTACGGGACGAACCCATACGGGAGCAGTGCGAATGAAGTACCTGCAATCACAAAGGTTCCTTGCCACTTTCCTGTCGTGTGCTTTCTTTGTTTCCATGGTGGCGCTGTTCGGTTGCCAAGGACTGGGCAATTCCAACAATGGTGGCGCGAACCCTACCCCCACACCTTCTTCGGGAACGGGAACTTTCAATGGAATCTTGAATTGGAAAGGCAGCAACTCGCGCAATGGGCTTTATAGCAATGAAACCGTGTTGACTCCGGCAAATGTGAACGTGTCGCAATTCGGTAAGAAGTCGGTGTTTCACGTGGATGGTTTGGCGATCGCGCAGCCCCTGGTGGTTACCGGCGTGAACATGGGCCCTGCTGGAACGCACAACGTGCTGATCGTCGCCACTGAGCATGACAGCATCTTCGCGTTCGATGCGGATAATCCGGGCGCAGCGCCACTGTGGCAGCGCAGTTATCTGGACGCTGCAAATGGCGTGACGCCCATGGCCGATAATTTCGGCGGTCGCACCGCGCTGGGCGGCGAGATTGGCATTACAGGCACGCCGGTGGTCGACAGCAACACCGGGGCTGTTTATTTCGTCACCACGCTTGCCCGCAACGGCAAGGCGGAGCAGTGGTTGCGGTCAGTGGATATAACCACGGGCAAGGATTTTGGCGCCGGCAGCATGCAGATCGTAGCCAGCGTACCGGGTGACGGAAAGGGCACTGTCAATGGCCAGATTCCCTTTGATCCCTCGCTCCAGAACCAGCGCCCGGGGCTGGCTTTGTTGAATGGGAACGTGTTGATCAGTTGGGGGTCGTTTTCTGATTTTGGTGTCTATCACGGCTGGCTGATGGCCTATGACGCAGCCACGTTGAAACAGGTCGCGGTGTTCAATCCAACTCCTCAGGCCCAGCCCAATGATGTTGCTGGAGGCGTCGCAGACCACGGTGGTGGCGGCTCATTCTGGGGTGGCGGCGCGGCACCGGCCATTGATTCCGATGGAAGCATCTTCGTTGTCAGCGCCGACGGCAGCAACAACGCAGACACCGGCGGACACAATTTTGGTGATTCAGTTTTGAAAGTCCAGTTGAATGGAAATACTTTCCAGGTGGTTGACTGGTTCTCGCCTGCGAATCGCGACTGCATCGACGAAGCCGATCTTGAGATCGGCTCCGGAGGCGTGGCCCTTCTTCCGTCCGAAGTTGGCGCTGGTAAGAATGTCGCGGCGGTGATCAGCAAGGAAGGTCGGCTGTTCATTCTCGACCGCGCCTCGCTCGGACACTTCAATGCCGCGGGAGATACCCAGGTTCCGGCATCGTTTATGGTTGGGAACAAGACCTGCTTCTTCGGGATGGGCGGCGGCTTCGCCGAGGGTCCGGATTGGCAGCGTATCTATGGAAACGTTTCATACTGGAACGGAAACATCTATGTGGGCCCGGCGAACTCGCCGTTGAAGCAGTACGCATTCACGAACGGTCTGCCAACTTCCACGCCTGTCGCTCAGTCCGGAACGAGTTCAAGCCTTCGCGGGATGAACACCGTCGTTTCCGCCAATGGCAACACGAACGGAATCGTATGGGCGTATGAAAAAAGTGCTAACGGCGGCCAGGCGATTCTGCACGCATACGATGCCACCAACATCGGCCGCGAATTGTGGAACAGCAACATGGCCGGCGCGCGTGACGCCTTGCCAGTAGCCACTGCCTTTGGAGTGCCTGTGGTGGTGAACGGACGAGTGATTGCAGCGGCTGATTCAACCGTCACAATTTTCGCGGCGCTGCAGTAGTTTTCAAACTGAGAAGACCAAGCACAGGAGGGCCTCTCGGTCCTCCTGATTTTTTGTTCGAGACAACGCCGCCGGTGGACGAACTGGTGAACAGTGATGAGTTATGGTTCTCACGCAATTTCGGGCAACGATAGTTTGTGAGAACGAAAGTTTACCCTGTATCAAGATTCTAATTTCTGGAGAATCTTCCCGCAGCTTCTACAAGCCTTTGAATCCCGGGTGATCGAAATCGGACACAGTGACGAATTGCACAGTTTCTCCGGTGCATGCACGAAAGTTTGAAACTCTTTTCCCGCGCCATACGTAAACCTTTTACGGCGGTGCTCGTCTAAACCGCGAGAGAAGGCTCATGATGCAGGGTATGAGTTCGATTCAAAATGTGCAGGCAGGTATGAGTTCGATGCAAGACGTGCAAAGCGGGCGCTTGCCGCTGAAAGAAAGTGGGCGCACCGTTTTCGTTCCCCTGGAGCAGGTGGAGTATCTGGAAGCATACGGTAACTACGTGTGCGTGCATGCAGGCGCGCAGCGCTTCCTTGTGAGAGAGAAGCTGAGTGCCTTCTGTGAACGGCTTCAGCCCCATGACTTCATCCGCATTCACCGTTCCGTGATCGTGAATCGCAGGCGGATCCAGGAACTGCGACGCCGCCTCACGGGCAAGTACGTAGTTACTCTTGTGTCAGGCAAGGAACTCACGTTGAGCCGTGGTTATCGCAGCCAGTTACCTGTCCTGCGGAAACCGTTCTAGATCTTCGCGCGAATCGCCGACCCGCTGCTGCGCCGCGGACTGAAGTGTGAGGACTGGCTGAGCACGAGCGCGCTGGATGTTCGCGAGTACGGTGCATGACCTGAGAATCTGTTTCTCCCCTTCCTGCTATATCTTCTTTCCGCTTTCCAGAGAATCTTGTTCCGCTCTCGCCATGCGGCGGGTCTAAGGCAATGGAACGCCAAACAAACATATGCCCCGGTTATCCCCCGAAGCTGCGGCACGGCTCCGGCATGAACTCGCAGGGTACGAGCGAGAATTGCATGACTGGATCGAGCGCTGCACCGTCAATGCGATCTGGTACATCAGCGACCCGATCGGCGCGATTCGCGAAGCCAATGTCGGCATTGATGATTCCCTGCTTTGCGAACTCGAAGCCTTTGAAGCCAGGCATAACGGTCGCTACTGCTCTTCGAGCAAGAGAAGCGTCGCTTAGCAGGAACGGCACGGATACGGATCAGGGCAGAAGCTCACGCGCTCCGAACATCTTATGTAGGCATGAACAGCCGAACGATCTCGTCACCGTTCTTTCTGGCGCTCATCCTCCTTTGCAACGGCTACGCAAGCTCGCAAAAGCCCGCAGCCCTCAACACCGTAACGCTGACGATCCAGGTGGAGAACGTGAATCAGGATGGCGGAAACATCGGTGTTCTTCTGTTCAATTCACCCAAAGGCTGGCCGGAGGACCGCTTCGCCGCACTGAAGGACATTGTGGTGCCAGCTCATCCCGGAACGGTAACTGTCCTTGTTCCAGGGCTGCAACCGGGCGACTATGCCATCGCGATTGTGCATGACGTAAACCGTAACCACAAAGTCGATAAAAATATGTTCGGTAAGCCCAAAGAGCAGTGGGGCATGTCTAACAATCCTCACGCCACATTGCACGCCCCGTCGTTTGATACCGCAAAGATCAGCGTGCAGAAAGACATGGAAATCAGAGTGAGAATGCAGTAAAGCAGGGCCGGGAACGAGATTCACGCTTGTCGCGGCCCCAGTGCAGTGCGCCGGTTTGGCGCTCAGTGAGCCAGCTCCTTCATGAGCTGATAATAGAAATCCACACCGTCGTAAAACTCTTTCACCCCGATGCGCTCATCGCGACCGTGGGCGCGGACGTCATCTATATCTTCAAATACCCCGGGGATGCCATACGTCGGTATACCCTTCAGGCGCAGAGCCTTCCCGTCACTTGCCCCTGTATCCATCTGCGGAACCACCGGAATTCCGCCATATAGCTTGGTGCTCAGTTTTTCCATCACTCCCATAATTGCGGGATTCACGGGCGAAGCCGGAGCAGATCCCGAAAAATTCGCCACCTGCAAAGTAATGTGGTCATCGCCGAGCACCCGCTTCAGAGTGGCCTGCACGTTCTCCAGTGAATCGTTGGGGAGCATGCGGCAGTTCACGTTCGCGCGCGCGGTCTGAGGCAGGGCGTTATTAGCATGGCCGCCGTCAAGCCGGGTGGCAACGCAAGTTGTACGCAGGAGAGCATTCACAAAGGGAGAGCGGGCGAGACGCGCAGCCGCATCAGTGTCACTTGCATTTTTTGTTATGGCCCTGAAGTCGGCGGCAGTCGACGCATCTTGAAGCGGAGCCGTTTTCTCGAAGAAAGTCTTCGTGGTCTCGTTCAGCAGCACGGGGAAATCGAAATTACCGAGTCGTTCCAGCCCGCCGGAAAGATGGTAGATGGCATTGTCCTTCACCGGACGCGAACTGTGGCCGCCGTTCGACTTTACCTCCAGCGTGAAATCAACATAATTTTTCTCGCTGGTCTGGACGCCAAGCAGCAGGCGCTTGCCCTTTTGCAGTTCGAAGTCACCGCCATCGGTATTGATGCAGTATTCCGCGTCGATCAGATCACGATGGTTCTGAAGCAGCCAGGAGACGCCGTTGGATTCACCACCCTCTTCATCGGCCGTAAGAGCCAAAATAAGATCGCGCGAGGGTACCCAGCCTTCCTTCTTAAGGCGAATGAAGTTCTCGACCAGGATGGCATCGCCATCTTTCACGTCGCTGGTGCCGCGGCCGTAGAAGAACCCATCTTTTTCATTGAGCTTGAAGGGATCAAGGTCCGGCGACCAGTCCTGCTTGAGCGCTTCAACGACATCAAGGTGGGCGAGGAAGAGGATCGGCTTGCCCTGGCCGCGGCCACGAATGCGTGCCACCACGTTGTGCTTGTTGGGCAGCGGCCCCAGAATGTGAATGTCCTCAGCCGCAAACCCGGCGCTTTTCAACCGAGCCGCCATAGCATCAGCCGCCGTCGTTACATTTCCTGCCTGCGTATCAGTGGTATTGATCTCGATGAGTTCCTTGAAAATGTCACGAGCTAGCTGGTGATCAGGGCTGAGTGGCTGTTGGGCAAAGCATGAAGCAAAGACCAGAAAAAGGCAAATGGCAGGAGCGAAATGTTTCGCGGTCATGAATCTCCAGGAAGCGTTCGGGTGAAGCTCGCATTATAAAGGGTTGCCCTGGCTGAATCGCAGTACTCTGCATCCAAGCAGATAAGCGAGAGTTTCTGGAGAATTGTTGATGCCAAAAGCCGCACGGCGCAAACGAAAGGGCTTTACTCTTCGGCACGGATTATCACTGGTGAGTGGTGCGATTCTGCTCACCTGGCTGGTGCTCTACGTCGTCAGTGATGAGCAGGGACATTGGGGATCGTTCTTCGGCAATGCAATCGCCGACTGGACCGGCGTCGTGGTGACAGTTCTGGCCACCAAGCACTTGTACGAGGTGGGATCGCGCGAGAGCAAAAGGCCGAGAGGTGAAGTCAAAGACAGATTTCTGAACACTCTGCGCCGGCACTCGCTTACCGTTTTCCTTTTGATCACCGGTGTCGGATGGGTAATCGCGTTCACCCATTCCAACCCTCAGGGCAAGTGGGGGCAAGTCATCGGCAACATCGTTTCCGAATGGACCCAGTTGCTGGGGATGGTCATCATGACCAAGAAGCTGATGGAGGTCGGCTCGAAGGAGAATTCCCGGGATTAACGCGGAAATTCCACAACGAGCCTGCAGGATTGCCATTCGAAACCACGTGGACCCTGTAAAACAAGCGCAGTCCAGTGCGCCGATGTTACTGAGCCCGGAAGCTCTCCAGCATCTTCTGGAATGTCGGCTTTAAACGATCAAAGTCCGACTCTGGCGCGATGAAGACAAGGTATGACAATGAGCCTTGTGCCCCAGGCACTGTTACCAGCCAGTCACGCTCCGGTTCCGGTTTCCCATTCTTCTGGATTGGCGACTGTCCTGTCAGGTACATGGAGCGGCCTTCCAGGCCATTCACGTTGATTGCAGAGGGATTACCTGCGGCCTGCATTCCCGGGTTCTGCTGGATAAGAGATTGAGCGAGCTGTTGCGTTGCCTGATCGAGGTTGCCGGGAGCACCCTGCGCGGAACTGATCAAAGCTCCATAGGCAACGCCGCCGTTTCCTGCAGCACCCGGCGGCACAATGAAAACCTGGTTTTGCCCGCTGGTTGGCTGCCAGTTATCAGGATGCGAGATTGAAAAGCCTTGTCCCTGAAACTGGGTAAACTTGCCGGTCGGTTTAACCTGATCATAAGAGACATTGGAGACGTCCGCTGGTGGCTGGCCTCCTCCGCCCTGAGCGCTTGCCGGGACCGCGGCTCCGGCCGGCGGCATCGCACCATTCTTCTGATTCTGCTGCGCCCACGTGCCCGACTTTGCGCCCTGAGCGATCTCCTGCGCGCTGTAAGTCTTCATGCCAGTGGCTTCCTGTTTCGCCTTGGTGAAAGCCGCGCTGGTGGTCTGATAGTTGATCGCCGGCCAGCTCTTGATCTGGTTACGAATGGCTTGCTGGCGATTGCCCGGGTTGGGGTGGTCGCTGAGCAGTTGTGGGCCGCCATTTCCATATTTCTGCTCGAGCTTCGTGAAAAAATCGGCCATCGCCTGGGGATTGTAGCCGGCTTTGTACATGATGATGGCGCCCACGGCGTCTGCCTGCGCTTCATCTTTCCGCGAATACTTCATCAACAAGGTGCCTGCGCCGAACTGGATCCCCATGCTCGCGAGCCGTCCGCCCGCGCTGCCGCCAAGCACCGCTCCTGCCAGTCCGGCAATGATTTGCGCCGTTTCGGCTTTCGGCGCCTGCTTGGCCGAGTGCTGCATGTAAACGTGCGACATCTCATGGGCCATTACGCCGGCCAATTCAGCTTCGTTCTCGGCCGCTTGAATTGTCCCCAGGTTGATGAAGATGGGACCGCCCGGGAGCGCAAAGGCGTTAATGTCCGCCGACTGAACCACGTGGAACTGGTACGGCCACGACTTGTCAGGAGGAATTACCGTCTCCAGCTTCTTGCCGAGCTGCTGAACGTACTGAGTCACCGGATTCGAGTCAGGCAGCACCGGCATCTGCTTATAGACCTCTCCGGCAGCCTGCAACCCGACCTGCTGCTGCTGCTCTCTGCTCATGCCAACTTTGCCGGGATCCGGCAACACCGGGCCGGGCCCTGAGGCCTCAGCGGATACGGCAATCATCGCTACGGAAAGAAGCAGGGCCAGTACTCTGGCAGAAAACCCACGTACGCTCATATGTATCCTTAACTTGACTTGAAATTTGTAAGACGGGCGACGCGCTATCCTCTTTAGATGCAACCCGCGAATTTGAGGGATGCAGGATTGAGCCTTGCGCCGGGCCCGTTGCTCCCACTAATGAATCAACCCCTCAAGGAGATTTTAGTTTTTGTGCAGCTGGTTGCAAGCAGAGCTGCTGCCGGGCCAGGCCTGCGTCTACAATGGCCGCATGACCAGCCGCACCTCGCAGGCGCTTGAGACCCTACAGCGCGTTTCCATTTTTGCCGACCTCTCTGCCACCGAACTGAGCTTCCTGGTGGAACGCGCCGTTCCGCGCGAGTATGCAACCGGCGAGGTGATCTTCACCGAAGGTGAACCCTGTTCCGGTCTGCTGGTGGTGGAAACCGGCAAAGTACGCATTTACAAAAGCTCTCCGAACGGACGCGAGCAGGTCCTGTCGCTGGAAGGGCCAGGTAGTTCAATCGCCGAGCTGCCGGTTTTTGATGGCGGTAATTACCCTGCTTCCACTGCTGCGGCCGAGCCCACGCGCCTGTATTTCATCCGCAAACAGGATTTTCATTCTCTCTGCCTCGTACATCCGAACGTCGCGCTAAAAGTGCTTAAAGTGGTAGGAACCAGGCTTCGGAGGCTGGTCGGCATCATCGAGGAACTTTCTTTCGCGACGGTCCGCTCACGCCTCATTGCACATCTGCTTCGCATCGCGGTGGACGGGAAGAAGACATTGGCGGGAATCGAGGCCCAGCTGCCCGCCAGCAATCAGGAACTGGCCTCGCAGATCGGCACGGTGCGCGAGCTTGTTTCGCGCAACCTGAGCCGCCTTCAGGCCGAGGGGCTCATTGAAGTAGAGGGGAAGACCCTGCTCATCCCTGATCCGCGCAAACTCCAGGCAGAACTGGAGGAGAGCGAAGCCTGACGAGGACGATAAGCTCGCTCATGCGTCTGCTACTGGTTAATCTCGCGAAAAGTATCGTGGTGTGACAAAAGTCATTCTGCTGTCCGACGCAGGCGGATAAGCTGGTCTTACGTTTGAGCGTGCGGGACTCGCCAGAGAGATGGCACGGCAGAGATCTTTCCGCGGCCGATTCCTCCTGATCCGGCCGGGTATTGCTGAGAGTTGATGCAACCATCAACTCATCCCTGGCGAGCCGCAGCGCCAAACGCTTGAACCGAGGAGAATCGCCAATGACTTTGAGTCCCACACAGACCGTTCGCCAACTCGCCACAGACCTCCCCAATGCAACCCGAATCTTTGAACAACTCGGCATTGACTACTGCTGCGGTGGCGGAAAATCGCTCCAGGAAGCCTGTGTCCAGGCGCGCCTGCCTGTGGAAGACGTCCTCCGTTCCCTGGAACAGGGCAGCGCCCCGACTGCTACAAGCGAGGCAGGCCTTGATTTTCAGCTCTGCTCTCTGCACGAACTCGCTTCTTATATCGTGGATACTCATCATTCGTATGTGAAACAGGAGATTCCGCGGATTCAGAAGCTGCTGGCGAAAGTTGTGGCTGTGCATGGCAAGGGCCATCCTGAACTGGGATCTATGGCAAAGGTTTTTGCCGGCCTGGGTGATGAGATGACCTCGCACATGATGAAGGAAGAGATGGTGCTGTTCCCGTACATCTCGGAGCTCGAGGCGGCGATTGAAGAGCGGCGTCGCAAACCGTTTGCTCCATTCGGCACCGTCAGCAACCCGGTCCAGATGATGGAGATGGAGCACGAATCAGCAGGAAATGCACTGCGGGAACTCCGGTCCCTGAGCAGCGACTACACGCCCCCGCAGGAAGCCTGTTTCAGCTATCGCACGCTCTTCTCCGCATTGGAGATTTTCGAGAAGGACCTGCACCAGCACATTCATTTGGAGAACAACATCCTGTTTCCCAGGGCGGAAAAGTTGGAAGCCGGGAACTGAAATCGCCGTAATCGCGCGCGATCGCAGTTGATCGCGCGTGACCGGAACCGCGTCCGCCTCAGACGGCGACCGTGGCCGGCTTAGCTGCCCAGCGCGGCGGGCGTTTCTCAAGGAAGGCCTGCACACCTTCGAAGCCGTCCGGATGCTTCATAAGCACGGAAAGATATATATCTTCGAGGGCGGGCAATTCTTTCTCGATCGCCTGGACAACAGAACGACGAGCAGCGTGAGCTGCGAAGCGCAAGCCGGCCGAAGAGCGAGGCAGGAAGTCGGCCGCCAACCACTCCTGCAGTTCACGTTCCAGCAATCCGCGCGGAGTAGTGCGTTGAACAAGGCCAATCGCGAGCGCGCGTTCCGCGCTCCAGCCCGAGCCGGTAATCACGAAGTCACTCACACGTCCCGCACCGATCCGGACTGGCAGCAGCGCAGCGCCCGCCGGCGGAAACACGCCGAGCTTGATCTCAGGCAGGGCAAACTGGGCTGATTCGTCTGCGATCACCAGGTCACAGGCAAGCACCAACTCAAAGCCGCCGCCAAGGCATTGTCCACGGACAGCGGCAATTACTGGAGCCGGAGCTTGTGTCACGGCATAAAGAAGCTCTCGAAGCTGAGTCAGCGTTGGGCCGATCTTTTCCGGGAGATGTTCCTCAATGCTGGCGCCAAAGCTGAAGTGATCGCCTTCGGCATCGAGCACAACAGCTTTCAGTCGCGGTTCGGCGGGCAGCTTATGCAGCTGCGCGATCAGGGCCTGCATCATGGCGCAATCCAGGATGTTTCCTTTGGGAGCGGCGAGCCTGAGGCGCGCAACCTGGCGCTCATGTTCGAAGCTGAGATGTAACTTTTCTCCACCCATGGTTATACCTTCACCGCTTCCGGCTTTGCGGTCCACGGAGCGATCTCCTCCACCAGCTCTTCACTCCAGCGCCCGCCCTCGGCGAGGCGCTTACGCAACCGTACAAAGTCGACCTCGCGCTCGTTCCGGCTGCCGTAATGGAAGGCGCGGAATCCGGCATTGGCCTCGGTCATCATGTTCAGGGCGAGCCATGCGCGATTGCTCTCGCGGTTGCGGTCCCAGTGCTCAAGCTTGTGCTTGCGCAGGCTCTCGATGGTCTTGGTGAGGCAGTCCGGCATGGTGTAGAGGAACTTGGTGCACATTGCCTCCACGGCTTCATCCAGCAACTGGAAACTCATTTCGGCTTCAGCCATGAGTTTCTTCCCTGATTCTTTTTCCGGCCCGTTCTTCCAATCGCCCAACACTACACGGCCGTAATCATCGAGCAGCCGGCTCGTGACGACCAACGGGTTGGAGATCCACTGGTCAAACAGGCGCAGCACGGGGACGATCTGTGTGAGACCGCCGAGATAGTAGAAGCGGTGCGCACTCCACGGTTCACAAAGGGTGCCGCTGATCATGGCATTTTCCATGCCGACGAAGAGTGGGAGGAAATCCGTGCTGCCGCCATCCGGCGCCGAGCCGTGTTTGGGGCCTGCCTGGCTGAACAAAGCGAGGTCGCTGGCGATGGAGAAATCGCAGGCCATCCCAATCTCCTGGCCACCGCCCACGCGCATGCCGTTCACGCGGCAGATCACCGGCTTGTCGCACTGGAGAATGGAGGTCACCATGTCATTGAAAAGCCGCATGTACTGGCGATATTCGGCAGGAGCGCCGGCATAAACTTCCGCGTACTCGCGCGTGTTGCCGCCGCTGCAGAAAGAGCGGGTTCCAGCACCTGTGAGTACTACGGCCACTGCGGCGCGATCATTGCTGGCTTCACGCAGCGCCAGAATAATTTCCTTTGCCATGGAGGTGGTGTAACTGTTGAGCTCCTGCGGATTGTTGAGGGTGATCCAGACGTTATGGAGGCCTTCCACCGGATGGCCGTCGCGGTCGTGCACGGGGCGATGCTCCACCAGGATTTCTCGCGGGGTGAAATCGTGCAGCAGGTTGTGGTCATTCATGGAATCCTCCTCAGTTGTTGTCCGCAGGCACAAGCACAACGCGGCGGCGGTAGGCGTGGTGGTAAACGCCGTGCATCACTTCCGGCACTTCTTGCATTGAGTGCCGCTCAACAAATGGTTCAATCTGGACTTTTCCGCTCAGCACCATGTTCAGCGCGGCGGGATACTGTGACGGCGGGCAGCCCCAGTTGCCGGCCGCGACGGCATCAAACGCCATGAGGTTGGAGAGGCGGGCCTCGATCTTCTTTGGCGTGAACCCGACGACGGCGAGATAAGCCCCAAAATCAAGGAGACTGAATGCCAGTGACTGCCCCGCGGGCGTGCCGCTCATCTCGAAGATCTTTAACGTTGAGCCGAGCGTGGCAAATTCATTGGCGAAGGCACGAACGCTGGACTTGATCTGCTTTTCTTCACTGCGATCAGAGTTGATGACCAGCGAAGCGCCGAACTGCTGTGCAAGCTCGAGGCGCTCATGGTCAATATCAATCGCAGCCACTTTGGCCCCGAGCGCTGCGGCGATCTGCACCCCGAAGCCTCCAATGCCGCCTGCGCCCACGATCACGGCTGCATCGCCCGCCTGGAGGCCGGAGCGGCGAATGGCTTCGTAGGGAGTGGTAACCGCGTCCGCGACTACCGAGAGCGCTTCCAACGAGATTCCTGGAGGGAGGACGTCCGGAACCGGGCAGAGCCCGTATGCGGGCACACGAACATGCGAGGCAAAGCCTCCGTCGCCATCGTTGCCAGGCATAAACTGGCGACGGCAGATCGTGGGTCGACCTGCGATGCACGCCGGGCACTTGCCGCAGGGAATCACCGCCGGAACGATGACTGACTTGTTGAGCCAGTTCGCAGCATTGTCGCCGGCAGCAACTACACGCCCGGTGATCTCGTGTCCCAGCACCAGCGGAAGCGCGTGCCGCGTGGGCACCCCATCATAGGCAAAGCCGATATCGGTATGGCAGACGCCGCAGCCCGCGACTTTTACGATCACATCATCGGGGCCAGGCTCCAGCGAAGGAAGCTCGGCAAGGTCGAGTGGCTTGCCGACGATAGAAAGCCTGAATCCAAATGCACCTGCGATAGGCATCTTCTCTCCTTAATTCCTTGCAGCGAGGCGGCGCAGTCCAAGCAGAGCAGCCCCCAAAGCGCAGACGTATTCGCAATCGTGCGGCACCTCGACTTCTACGCCGAGCCGCTGCCGCAGCGCGTCGATCATCCCGTGCTGGTGGGCAACGCCACCGATGAAGGTCAGCGTCCTGGCAAGACCGACGCGTTTGAGCAGCGCGCCGGAACGGTCCGCGAGTGAGTCATGGATGCCGCGCAGAATGTCTTCCACGCTCACGCCGCAACTTACGTGATTGATGATTTCGCTCTCGGCCAGCACCGCGCATACGCTGCTGATCGGCTGCGGATGAGCCGCTTTCACCGAGAGGTCGCCGACCTGCTCGAGCGGAACCTCGAGATAACGGGCCGCTCGCGCGATGAACATGCCGGAGCCGGCTGCGCACTTGTCATTGCTCTTGAACGTCTGCACTTTGCCGGTGCTGGTTACCGCGATCGCTCGCGTGGTCTGGCTGCCGATATCAAGCACGGCGTGCGAGGCGGGGCACAGATAGAAGGCTCCGCGAGCAGCGGACGTAATCTCAGTGATGGCGATGTCACGGAAACTCAGCCCGTAACGGCCGAAGCCGGTGGCCGCGATATACGCAACATCGGAACGCGGAATATCGTTCAATGCCAGCTCCAGCGCTTTCTCCGCGGCCTGGTCGACATTGATTCCGCTGCGCGTCTGTCCTTTGCCGAGCACGAGCAGGTCGGCGCCGGGACCGTCCTGCGAAACTACCATGGCTTTGGTAAAGCCCGATCCGCAATCAATTCCTGCTACCAGCGGCATGCTCCCTCCAGACTGTGTTTTCGAAGGTGTCATCCATTTTTTCCAGAGCAAAGATGGCCGCGCCGACAGCACCCATATAGTGGGCGTCCGGGCTGATTTGCATCTTGCGGCCGAGAACGGTTTCCAGCGCGTGCACCATTCCGCAGTTCCGCGCCACGCCGCCGGTCATGGTGACCTCCGGTTCGATGTTCACGCGGCGGGCCAGCGACAACGTGCGTTTGGCAATGGCCAAGTGCACGCCGCCCATGATGTTTTCCGGACGCTTGCCTTGTGAAAGGTAGGAGAGGATGTCCGATTCCACGAATACGGTGCAGACCGTCGCAATTTTCACCGGTTGCGTCGCTTTCAGTGACAACGGGCCGATCTCATCCAGGCCGATGCCCATAACTTCAGCGGCATTGGCGAGAAACCGGCCCGTACCCGCAGCGCATTTGTCATTCATTACAAAATCGAGAACCTCACCCTGCGGTCCAACACTGATGGCTTTTGAATCCTGCCCGCCCATATCGATCACGGTGCGGGTGCCTGGGCAGAGAAACTGTGCGCCGCGCGCATGGCAGCTGATCTCAGTCATCTGCGCGTTGCCGAAGGTAATTTTGTAACGGCCGTAACCGGTACCAACCACGTAGCCAACTTCCTGCGAGTGAATACCGGCGCTCTCGCAGCACTTGTGGAATGCAGACTCGGCCGCCTTCAGCACATTGGCGCCGGTGTCAGTGAGTGCGCGGGCGAGAATCTTGCGTTCGCCGTTGTCCTGCATCAGCACGGCCTTGGTTTGCGTGGAACCTACGTCAACTCCGGCGGCGATTCTCATAGCATTCCTTTCGCGCTTAAGCGCCCACTTTCGCGGCGTGTTTGGCGTGTTCAAGAGATTCGAAGAAAGCGTCAATGCGGTTCTTTGTCTGCGCTTCGGCGAAGTAGCGCGGGTCTTCCAGATCGGACTCAATGTAGAGAGTCGGCACGCCGAGCTGGCGGGTGAAGTAGTCGCGCATGTCGCCCTGGCCGGCGGAGAAGAGCCGGCAGCTCTTCACGAAGTGGATGATCACACCATCGGCATTCCATTCATTCACGTAGCGTCGAATCTGGTCGTAACGCTGCAGGTAGTTCCGGTTGGTGACATTCTGGGCGAGCATGTGCATCGCCACCGACTCGAACGGCTTGTCAGGATCGTGGCGGAAGCCGAACTCCCACAGCCCACCAACCGTCGAGTAAGTAGAAGCGACGGCGCAGGCGTTCCACTTTGCGAACATGTCACGGAAGGCACGGAAATAGGGATACGGCGGCGGACCTTCTACGACGACGCGGAACTTCTCGCGGTCATAAATGCCTTCGTTCGCATCGCGTTTGGCGCGAAGTTCCTCGTAAGCAGAGCGGAAGAACTCCGCACCGCGTTCACTCGCGCGATACACGTACAGCGGGCCCATGAGGGTAATCGCATCAAAATAGGCGTCGAAGGGTGACGGCGAGTGTTTTGAAAGATGCTTGATCTTCGACCAAAGGTCTTCCACTTCGCTGGAGTACGCCACTGCCTGGCGAAAACGATCGAAATCGAACTTGCGGCCGGTGAGCCGTTCCAGCAGCTCTACGACTTCCTTGAGCTGGCGAACCACGTACTCCACATCGGCTTGTGAAGGCTCCTCTCCACGCAGGAAAGGAACATCCAGCACATAGAGCGGCGCGCCGGTGAATTCCGCCACGTGCTCAAACCATTTCACGTACGTGTTGCAGCCGACGAAGTTGCAGAGCACGAGCGTGGGCTTGGGAAGACGGCCGCCGGTTGGCGTGATTCCCTTCAGCATGCAGCCAATGTCGGCCTTTACGTACGCGCAATTGTCGGCGGCGTAGCCCAGCTCTTCGGCCGCGAGTATCGGCTCCAGCGACTGGTGCCGGATCGCGAGCTGCAGCGCATTCACTTCGGGATACATTGGCGCGGCGCCAAAGCCTTCCAGCAGCTCAACGCAGTTGCCGGAGATCATCATGGAGACGGTGGGCTGGTCAGCGCCGCCGGCCGCGTCGTCGAGCTTTTGATACCAGTCCAGCATCATGTCCTTCTGCTGCTGGTGAATGCTGCCGCGATATTCAGATACTTGCGCCATGAGTCCTCATTTCCTGGTCCATCTCTCAGTCAAAGACGAGTGATTCCACGAAGGTCTCTACTTCCGTGCGGATGCGGTCGAAGGTGAACAGCTTTTCTTCGAATTCCAGCAGCAGGTGGGGCAGCCCCATTTCGTCAACTTTCTTTTTGAACAGGACGTAGTCGAAGTACGCCGGCTCGCAGAACTTGGCAATCAGAAAGATCACGGCTTCAGCCTGGGTGCGGCGGATCTTGTCCGCTAATCCATCCGACCGCGGGTGACCAGTGTCATGCCTGACCGAGGAATAGACGGAATGATGAACGTAGCTTTCAGCGAGCGCGCGAACCGGGTCACCGTTGACGGCAACGTTGCGCGTGAACCAGCGCTGCGCGAGCGTTAGGTCATCTTCCACCACATCACAACCCGCGTTCTCGAGCATCCGGATCAGCTCGAGCGGCGGCTGTTCGCAGAAGGAGCCTTCAATCACCACCCGGATAGAGTCGCGCTTCTTGGCGTCACGTGACGAAACGGATTCGAGCGCATGGCGAAGGATATCGATGTGTTCTTCCACTGGCAGGAAGTTCCCGCTGCGGACCAAAACGTAAGACTCCCATGCGCGCAACAGGTGCGGGCTACGGGCGCGCAGCTCGTATACCAGACGGACGAGACGGCGCTGTTCGTTGTACAGCGCAATACTTTTGTGCAGGGCCTCCTCGCGGACGATTACACCGCCGAGCTTTTCCAGTTCGACCATAAGGCGCCGGTATTCCTCAGCCAGGAAATCCACGCTGGAGCCGGAGGTGCTATGTGGCAGGTGGAGGAAATCCACGTACATCTGCGGGAAATTGCGCTTCAGTACATAGCAGAGATTGCGGGCGGAGTCGCAGATGGACGAGAACAGAAAGGCGTCGAGTGGCTCGAGGTGTCCGGTCATCGCCATCTCAAGCGTTGTCTTTACGATCGAGCAGATGAAGGACCCGAAGCGGGAATCGGCGTGCTGGATATCGAGCCGGTCTCCGGCGCCGCTCATCAGTACCGGCAGCATGCCCGCGGCATGGACGATTTCGACCGGCGCGTACACCGGGAAGAACGCTATCGCTTTTCCGGCGGGATGCTGTTCCTTCCAGCGGCGGATCGAGCCGAGAGAGATGTCCTGGATGACGTCATTAAGGCGATCGAACGTTCGTTCGAAATCTGTCATGCAGGTCATTAGAGACCCGCGGGAAAGTGGAAGATGTGATGGCGGTCACAGGAGATCCGGGGCGCCGGGCCGGGAGAAAAGGGTACGCTTTGAGGTTCAGGACGCGAACCCTTTCGCAACGGCGACCCGCAGCCTATCGGGTTTCGCTGCGGTGTTTGATCACCAACAGGATCCGGTGTTGCAGATCGCTCATTACGGCTTCGGTCCAGAGATGCGCATACCAGTTGAAGTCCGTCGAGAGCCGTTGATGGCTGGTGAGGTGCAGCCGGGTTCCACCGCCCGGAAGAGTCTCGAGACGGTACTCTCCGTGGAGCACATCGAAGTAAGGTCCGCCGATCGTGACATGCTCATCCAGCGTGGTGGAAGGGATGTCGCCGGCGCGGATCGAAAAGCCAAGGCGCTGTTTCGGCTCCCAGGTATCGACGGTCTCGATGAATATGAGTCCGCGCTCAAAAGAGGCGTTGCGGACTCCGCCCACGCCTTCATGCGAAAGCGTTGCCTCGATCGGGTCAGGGAAGCCGATGCGGTGAGTCCAGGTAACCGGCAGTTCCTGCTTCTGGATCGCGGGAACGCGCTCGATGTTCCTCCAGACCGTTTCCGGGGAAGCCTTGATGTCGATGACGTTTTCGACCGAACGGAGTTGGCTCTCATTCAGAACGGAATGCTCCCAGGGTCCCAGCAGTACGGGAAGCACCATGACGCATGCGAGCGACGCATTTCGGGACCTGGGAGAATGAATGTATCGGGCGGCCACTCCGCCGAATACTCCTCCAAGGGAAGCCAGCAACAGGCCCAGTGGCGCGAAAAAGACAATGCAAATGGCGCCTTCCAGAAGGGTAATCGCAGTGGCGAGCAGGGCAGCAAGCATGGGTATCCAGGGAAGGAAAATCCAAGCGACATACGACTGGCGCTGCTTATTCTCTGTGATGAAGATCGTAACGAAGCCCAGGCCGAACGGCATGAGCCCGACGAAGGACAGAGTCATGACATGCTCTGTGTTCGCGAAATGTAATCCAGCTAAAAGCCGGATTCCGAAGCCATAAAAGAAGCCGGCGATTAATCCCCAGATTAATAATTGCCTCTCACTCGCTGCGGCCGACGATCGATTCACAGGTCCCTACCTCGCCGAAATATGAACGCGTTCAAATAATGAGACCGCCAAGGCGCGACTGTCAAGGAAAAAGTTGAATTTGTTCAAATATGCGCTAAGTTATTGCAGGTAAGTGAGTTAACCGAAGGCAGCATCGAGAGCTGCTCAGCCGTGCCACATCAGGTAGCCGAGACCGACGCGCATGTGGTGGTTGATGGCGTCAGGGACGGCCAGCGCGATGGCCAGGCCTACGAGACCATGGGCAATCCCCAGGGGCACGACTGTACGGTAACGACGGAAGACCTCGCTGAGCAGGAAGCCGCCGACAAAAGTGATGGGCGTGAGGACTGGATTGGGGAGGTGAGCCAGGCCGAAAAGGGAAGCGGTAGTAAAGCTCGCTACCCAGCCGCGGGCGAGAAACTGTTCCAGGCGGGTAAAGAAGAACCCCTGCTGGATCCACTGCTGCACGATGGCCCAGATCAGATACGTGCTGCCATGTAGCAGGCGCGCCGGCCGGCCGAAGAGCGGGTGCACTGTGCCCAGGATGGTACCGAGATATAAGATCGAACCTGCTACCAGCACGCCCAGACCGGCTATGACGAGCGAGACGCGAAGGCGCGGCCACTCGAACCGGGTCGCCCTGACCTGCAAAATAGCTGCTGTAAGGAAGAAAGCGACGTCAAACCAGAAAAGATGTCGCTGGGTAGAACGGGGCATCCAGATGGTGACAACGATGAGACTGTAGCCGATCGCCACAGCCAGCAACGGCGAGTACTGCCTTCGTGCGTGTTCCAAAGCCGCGATCCTGTGAATGCTTCGGCAAAAAAGCAGCCCCGCAGGGCTGCTTTTTGCACTGTTATCAGCTTTGATGCTGGGCGCGGCCGAAAAGTTAGAACCTAATTTGCGGACCGGCAGTCATGCGGAGGTTATTCGTGTGGCCGCCGCTGAGGAACTGCATCTCGTCTCCGGCTTCCAACCGGATCCCCAGCCAGCCGAGGTTGAACTCCACACCGCCGCCCGGATAGAACGTACCGTTCGTATCGCCGTCCACGATATTGTTGAACTGATTATTGATCGTGCCGGCCGTCACAGGACCGCCCACGCCGAAATTCACGAATCCACCCTTGAGTACGGCGAACACCCTCACTGGTCCGGTGGTCTGGATCTTGGGGCCGAACAGCCCATGCAACATGCGAACGCGGGTACGACCCGTGGTACCGCCAATGCCGCCGAGCGGGTTGGTGCTGATATTCTGCTCAAAGTCGTAGGCCATCTCGCCTTCCATCACGACATGACGCTGCACGTTGAATCCGAGACGCGCGCCGACACCGTAGAAATTCGTGCTGGTGTTTTCAGGGCGCGTGAAGTTGAAAAACACGCCGAAGTTCCCGTGGTTTTTGTTGTCCTCCATCTGGGCCGAGGCCGCCGGCGCAAGCGCCGCCAGACAAAGCGCCAGAGCGCTTAGAATTGCGATGCGTTTCATTCTTACTATTCTCCCGTCAAGAAGATTCCCAAGGCCATACTGATCCCCCAGCGTAATTGAGAACACTTGAGTTTCAGCACGGCTAATTACAAGTTTCGATGCCTTACCGCGAGCACGGGTGGGCTGCTTCATGAGACTGTGTCATGGGCAGGGCAGGGGTTGGCACCGCCATCAACTCGGCAGTAAACTTTTGCGTCTACTATGCTAGCGGAGGGATCAACATGCCTCAAGGCACTCTGGACGTGATGAAACTCGATGGCGCCCCGGTCACATACCAGGTGATGTTTGAACAGAATGCAGGTGGCACCTTTGTGGCGCGGGTGGAAGCGGAGGAGCTGGTCCCCTTCATGCACCAGGAAATGCGCGTGGACCTGGAGATGGCGGAAGCAACCGCCGAGCGCGCCAAGATGGAAGGGCGCACGCGAATCCCCGGCATATTTCTGGAAGAGAACAACCTGCATGCGGCAATGGAATATCTGGAGGAAGATATTTAAGAGCTATTTCACAAGTGATCTCGATTGGGAACGCCCTTTGTAGCACGGGCGCCCTCGCCTGTACCGGTAACTCTCCACCGAGCCACGAAGCTCTAATCTTCTGCTTCCGTTTCAGGTTTTTTCATTCCACCTCGCCAATACGGGGGATATTCCCGTGGGCCCCGGTTCAACCGCATTGGTGCGATATAGAGAGTCTTGGCCTCAACGTCCTCCTCTGGTCTGATCAGGTGATCAAATGATCGATACATCCAAAGCGCCCCCCTTTTTCTGCAAGAGCTGGTTTACGCTGTGTGATGACGCTCCCTTAAAGCCCTTCATGATTTGTTGCCAACCGGAAACAACCCAGGTCGGCCGGCAGTAGAGTCAAGTAATTTGCGGCGGTAAACTGGCGTTCTCGCGGCACAGGCAGAGCGCCTGTGCTACACAGTTACAACCTGCAAGAGACAAGTGTCGGCCCGGCCAACAATCAACAGAACCGGTAACAGCCTGCTTAACTCATTTATGAGATAGTCTCTAGGCTCTCGCCGGGTGCAGGCGCTTTACCAGATCCATGGCGATCTGCTTACCGTGGAAACGGCCATTCTCGATGAAAATCTCACTGGTCCGTGCCCCGGCGACGATTACGCCGGCCACGTAGATTCCCGGCACATTGCTTTCGAAGGTTCGCGGGTCGCACACGGGTCGCATCTCCGGGCGCGTCAGCTCGATGCCAAGGGCTTGCAGGAACTCGTAGTCAGGATGGTAGCCGGTAAGCGCGAAAACGAAGTCGTTTTTCAGCACGCGCTCGCCTTCCGGCGTTTGCAGCCGCACGGACTCAGGGCGAATCTCAGTCACGCAGGTATTGAAGAAGGCCTCTACTTCCTTATTCTTGATCCGGTTCTCGATGTCAGGCTTGATCCAGTACTTCACGTTGTTGTGTATCCCGGGGCCGCGATGTACCAGCGTGACGCGGGCACCGCGACGCCACAACTCCAGCGCGGCGATGGCCGCCGAATTCTTGGCCCCGATGATCAGCACATCCATGTCGTAGTACGGATGAGGTTCGTGGTAGTAGTGCATTACCTTGGGCAGGTCCTCGCCGGGGATGCCCATGTAGTTGGGCCGGTCATAGTAGCCGGTGGCGACGACGATCTTGCGGGCCGAGTATTCGTGATGCCGGTCGTGGCGGTCGCGCGTGGTCACGCGGAAGGCGCCGTCATAGCCGTTTACGGCCATTACCCGCTGGTACTGGCGTACATCGAGCTTATAGTGCCGGGCGACATTGCGGTAGTACTCCAGCGCCTCCTGCCGCGTCGGCTTCTGGTTGGCGCTGTTGAAAGGCAGATCTCCGATTTCGAGCAGTTCCGGCGTGGTGAAGAAAGTCATGTTTGCCGGATAGTGAAACAGGGAATTGACGAGGCAGCCTTTGTCGATGAGCACCACGGAAAATCCAGCGCGCTGCGCTTCAATGGCCGAAGCCATTCCGGTGGGACCGGCGCCGATTACGAGAACGTCAAAGCTATTACCGACGTGCTGCATAGAGGAAAAACTTATTCTATATGGCGACGTATTTTGCTAGCCTGCTCGCATGCCGAAACAACTCTGGGTGCTGCTCCTTTCGCTGTGTCTCTTCTTCTCTCTGGCCTGCCGGCGGGCGCAGACGCAGGACGATGAGATTCGTCCCCTGTACTATTCACGACAGATAACCCAGAACGATTTAGAGGAAAGATCATTACGCGACCTTTCGTTGATGCGTAACACGATCTATGCGCGTGCAGGGCACAAGTTTCGCAAGAAATGGCTCAACGACTATTTCTTGGCACAGCCCTGGTATCACCCGCTGGAAAAGGATGATGAGAGCAAAATCAGCACTCTCGATCGTAAAAACGCGGAAATAATCGCAAAATATGATGCCGCAATTAACAAGGACTATTTGCAACAGATTATCCAGCAAGCGAACCCAAACACGCCGGAAGGCAAAATTGAGCTTCGGTTGGCGTACGCACGCCTGGGGAAATGGACCGGCGCCAAGGATGCCGAGAGAACGCCTTTAGAAGACCCCACGCTTCTGGACAAGCAGCTTACGGTGGAATCATTGAACGACTTCTCGCGCCGCGATCTAAGATTGCTGCGCAATTTGATTTACGCGCGGCGCGGCAGGCCGTTCAAATCAGACCTGCTCCGCGCCTACTTCGGCGCGGTGGAATGGTACCAACCCAATCCGGCTTACACGGACGTGCGTCTCACGGATCTGGACAAGCGCAACATCAAACTAGTTCTGAGCGTGGAAAACCAGCTTGGCGGTCCACTGTTGGACTGGGAGCACAAGAAAGAAGACGGCTGGATGTCGAACGCTTGATAGCTCTCTTTGCGCCCCGTGCGGGCGCAGAATTGTTTTAAGGCGCTTTCCGAAGATCCGCTCCTCTGCTGTACCACGGTTCTCATCGCTTCTTCGCGCCAGGCTCAGGGGTGTTGTAAGCTGACGTCGCACCAAGGTCCCTCCAAGCCTGGATATGTTGAGGCGAGCGCGTAAACGGGCAAAGTCCCTGAGGCGGCATGGGATATTGGAAGATCTTCGGGGTCCCTCTCTCGCGCTTTGTCGCTCCGCTCCCGCGCGCTCGCGTCGGGATGACATAATGAGAGGCTCTTCTTACGCGGCCCAGGCCGCTCTTCCACCGGCGCTTCGCCGAGGCCAGCGGCGACCTCCAAGACAGGGAATACGGTTTCGTCTGCTGACCAGAAATCGCCAGCGCTGGGCGCCGAAGCGTCAAAACCTGGCGGATATCTGATTGCGCGTGAGGTGTGAGGAGCCAATGGCTTCCAGCAGATCAAAAATTCCTGAGGGATCCTTGCTCGGCTTGGCGGCGCTTCCGTTCAGGCCTGCCTCAATCGGGATTACGACGGCATCCTTGATTTGGCCGGACTGGAGTGCAACGCGAAGGATCACAGCTTCGCTTTCGTGGGTGCAGTCACAGGCGAATGCAACATTACCGAGTCCCCAGGCAATGATGGCATTGCCGCGCCTCTCTACCGGGCCGATGGCATGGGTCCCATGCGCGGCAATCACCGCAGCGCCCTGAGCTAGAGCGATCTCGACGGCTTTCCGCAGTTCCGGCCTGGGGAGATAAGAAGGCGGGCCGGTCACGTGAAAGGTGGCGATCAAGAGGTCACCCTTCAATTTGGCGTCGTGGAGCTGCTCAGCGAGCCTATCGGGAACGCCAGCGGTCAAATCATGAGCGGTGATGACGATGCGCGTGCCCGCCAGCGTGAGATATGCCGGGCCGGCCTGCAATCCCGCGGGGATGAGTGTTGCCTGACGCAAGCGTAGCGCTGTGCGAGCCGCGGCCCCAGGTCCAGCGTCTCCGGAATGATTGTTCGCGATGCCTGCGACGCGTACATTCAGCCGGTGCAGTTCAGCAAGAGCTGCGGGCGAGTTCCATAGCTTCAATCCGCCGCGCGCAAGCTCGGACTTTTGCGCGACGGACCCTTCCAGATTGATAATGCCGGTTGCGCCCTTAACCATGCCTGCCAGCAAATCCAACTGCTTGTGTCCTCCATCGCCGAGGTTTACGTCTCCGCCGAGCCAGAGCTCGGTGATTGCCTGGTTACCGCCTGGGATGCGCTTTTCCTGGCTGGCTGCATTGATTGTCACCAGCGCGATCATGGCCAATGCGCAGCCGGCGAGCACCGCCGTTCCGAGAACGCCAGAGGCACGTGATATGAAGGAAGCGGGGCGAAACATAAGCATCCAATCTAAACCCATCGATTATGGTGCTGAGCGGGTGCGGCTGACGATTGAATATCGTCGAAGCCACCAGGATCCCAAGGCCGATTCGGTTGAGATCCAGCCGAAGATGATCATCCTGCATTGGACGGCAATCGATTCTTTTGCTTCGACGTGGAGCTATTTCAACCACGTGAAGGCCGAGAGCGCACGGCCGGAACTCGCAGCAGCTGGTGAGGTCAACGTCTCGGCACAGTTTCTTGTGGATCGCGACGGAACCATTTACCAGCTTATGCCTGAAACCTGGATGGCCCGGCACTGCATTGGGCTGAACCATCTTGCAATCGGAGTGGAGAACGTAGGCGATGGCAGCAAGTATCCGCTCACGGAAGCGCAGGTCAAGGCCGACGCAGAGCTGGTTCGCTATCTAAAAGGAAAGTATCCCATCACTCACCTGATTGGACACATGGAATACCGCCGCATGGAAGGAACGCCGCTCTTTCTGGAGCTTGATCCCAAATACCGGAACAACAAGCCTGATCCGGGGGCAGAGTTCATGAGCAGGGTCCGGACTCTGGTGCGCGACTTGAACCTGCAGGGAGCGCCTGCGACGGAGCACTAACTCCCAAGCAACTTCAGCAGCTGTTTTTTTCGAGTCGAGGGCAGGTCGCGCAGCGCGGATTTGACCAGCGCGCGGTAGACCTCCAGCGCGTCCGGCACGCGCTTCAGTTCCTGCAAATGACGACGGACGGTTTCAAGATCGCCGCGGCGGATGGGGCCGCTGAAAGCGGACGCCCCGCCATGGTCGAGATAGTTAGTAAGCGTCTGGCGAAGGATGGGACCCATAATGGCGCGGGTTTGCTGCTGTCCAAGCCCGGCGGCTTTGCCAACACGCTCGGCGGTGGCGAGCGCGGCTACGATCATGGGCGAGGAAAAAGATCCGAGCGCGTGGTACAGGACCTTGGATTGTTTTTTGAGTTCGAAGACCTGCGCGCCGAGGTCGCGTACGATGTTGTTCGCAGCGATTACGGCGCGTGCATCGCCTTCCACGGCAAATGGCACGTCTGCAATTTCGGGCGCCGTGCCGGCAATGAAGGTCATCATGGGGTGGAGGGAAGCAACGTACGCGCCCGCGCGGCGAAGAGGCAGGAGTACGTCACTCGAGAGCGCGCCGCTGGAGTGGAGAGCGATCTTCCCGCGCCACCCGCGTTGTTTCGCAAGTGACTGGGCTGTCTTAGCGAGTTCGTCATCGGTGTGGCAGAGCCAGACGATATCCGCGATCGGGCCTGCGTCGGCCAGTAGCAACGGGCGAGCGCCGACTTTCTCGGCCAGAGCCTTTGCACGCCGGCGCGAGGGAGAGGCATTGCGCGCTGCGATGGCAATGATGGGATAACCGGCTTGCTGGAGCGCCGGCGCCAGCGCCTGCGCCAGGTTTCCCGACCCAACCAGCAGGATGCTCGGCTTATGTGGCTTCACAGGGCGAGGATAACAGAACGCACCCAGAAAGAATTCAAATCAGTGTGACTCGCCCGCTACGGTCGTTACGCGCGGGCGTTCACTTCTTCGGGGCTTCCAGAATGATGTCATGCCTGGCCTGGCATTCAGTCGCGGGGTCCACCGTTGCCATGCCGGCAAGATTGTCTTTGCCGGCACGGAACTCAAGCGGAGGATTCCTCACCTTTGCCGGCAGGCCGGTAAATTTCGCCTTGCCGTCATGATCTGTGTAAACGCCCAGATCGAGTTTATGGAATCCGCCGAAACCATAGACGACGTGAACGTTGATTAAGGCTGCGAAAACGGGTTTACCGTCCGGGCCGGTCACGGCAAATTCCGCCGAACATGGCCCTGCGCCACCGTCCATGACGTAGGGAGTGGGATTCTGTTGTCCGGTGGCGGGAGCCGCCCTGAGTAGAAGGGAATGATTGGGTCGGCAGAATTGCGAGCGCGAAGACGGCGATCAGTAGGCCGAAAAATTTCATGAGCTTCATTATAGGAGGTGGTTACGCTGGCGATGGTGCGTGTTACGCTCCACGCGCGCCTACAACGCCATACCCGAAGTTCTTTCCCAAGGCTTATCCCTCCTCCGCGCTTGGTAGTCCGCTGCATGGGCCAAAATTCCCTGAATCAGCATGGCATGGGATGCATTCTCGGGATGTTTCGACTGCGCACTCATTTCGCTGTCGCTCACTCGCACTCCGCTCAACATGACAGAATCTGGCCATTCTGGCCGGAGGCCTAAGGCCTCCTCCACCCTAAAGATGCGAGCAAACATTCTTCGCCCTTTCGGACGAGGAGCAGCACTGACCTATTTCGCTCTTGATTCGCGAAGCGAAACCATAGTATGTTAGCTCGATTTCCTTAGGGGAATTGCCGCGGAAGCGGCGCCGATCTTTAAAAACTGAATAGAAGAGGCGTTGGCAGATGGCATCAGCCAGATACGGGTCCGGAAACGTGTCAAGGTTGCCACAACCCTCTGCTGATAGCCGGGACGGACCGGGACAGGGTCGGGATCAGCCGGGATGTCCGTCGGGACGAGGCCGGGATACCCCCGGGACGACCGGGGACGATCGGGGACGAACCGGGGGGTGGCAGGGGATCGCCGGAATCGCGCGTGATCGCCGGAATCGCCGTAATCGGAAACAACAAGCCGGGACCGGAGAGGCATCGGTTGGATCTGGTGATCTGGCGATCGGGAAAGCGGTTCTGCCCCTCGGCGAGGCCGGGGACGAGCCGAGGTGCCAAAGGAGCATAAAGGCTTCAACGTGGTAAGAATGGCATCCGAGCGGTGCTGGAGCGAAGCGACAAAAATAAAAGACCCGGTCCAAGGGGGTAAACCGGGTCTTGATACTGTGGCGAGGAGGTTGAGCAGGGTATCAGGCGGAATGCGTCGCTTGATTCTTTGTGACGTTTTCAGCCTGCGGCCCTTTTTGGCCTTGTACGATTTCAAACTCTACGTCATCACCCTCCTGCAGGCTTTTATAGCCTTCAGACTGGATGGCGCTGTAGTGCACGAACACATCAGGGCCGTCATCCCGACCGATGAAACCGAACCCTTTTGCGTTATTGAACCATTTCACTTTGCCTTTGATTCGAGACACGTTCCTTACTCCGAGCGTCCACCGGCATACCGGATGTACGGCAATGCCTGGGGACTTTTTGATTTCCCTACAAATGGGTGTTGCCACTGCTTAAGGAGGGACGCAGGCACCGGAGAATTAACCTTCTCCCGGGGATTACGTCGATATTACCCGCTACTTTGGCTGTTGTAATATTGTCGCTCTGTTAAATCCTCATGTCAATTACTTAGTTACCTAAGCAGGAGCCCGATTGAGGGGGGTAAACCGGCTGCTCTCAGGGATTTCCCCTAATAAATGCTGTCGTTATCCACCAAAAGAAGGGATTTCTTAGGTCTGCGAGAGATGTCTCTCGAGCCAGAGAAGGCCGGCTATCGTCTTGGCATCAATGATCTTTCCTGATTCCGCCATGGCGATAGCCTGATTCAAAGGAAAGAAGCGGATGGCGATGCGCTCGTCTTCTTCGGGCTGAGCTTTACCTTGTTTCAGGCCGGTAGCCAGGTAGATTTCCATACTCTCGGTCAGGAATCCGGGGCTGACGTAGAAATAAAGAGCCTTCTGCCATTTCGAAGCCGTGTAACCAGTCTCCTCGAGCAATTCCCGCCTGGCGCCTGTGAGTGGCGACTCGCCGGGATCGAGGCTGCCTGCCGGGAGTTCCCATAATCTGGTTCTGGCGGCATGACGATATTGGCGCTCGAGCAAGACGCGAGGAGGGCGGGTGCTGTCATCGACTGCCAGCACTACGATTGATCCGGGATGTTCGACGATGTCGCGCCGGACATTTACGCCGTCAGGCTCCCTGACCTGCTGTGAAACCACGCTGAACACGGGCCCCTTAAAGACGGTTTTCGATTTGACGATTTTGGCAGCAGCAGTTTTCTTGCGCGATCCTGGCATGGAAAACAGTTTAAATGGATCAACGTATCGGGATACCGGAGTATCGGAAGATCAGAACATCTGAAGGTCGAAAATTTTTGCCTGCTTTAGAATTGTTTTCTCGTGCAGACTGACAACAAATCTATCGCGAACATCCTGTATGAAACCGCTGACCTGATGGAGGTCGCGGCCGAAGATCCGTTCCGCATTCGTTCCTACCGTCGCGCGGCCGAGGCAATTGAATCGCTGGATCAGCAGCTATCTGAGATTTATCAGGACCAGAAAGCGCTGCTGGCGATCCCCGGAATCGGCAAGGGAATGGCCGGAAACATCAAAGAAATTTTCACCGAAGGCAAACTGCGTCTGCATGAAGAACTCTGCAAGCGGTTTCGGCCATCGATGCTGGAGTTGCTCAAGATTTCCGGGCTGGGCCCCAAGACGATTGCCCTGATCTGGGACGCGTACCAGGTTTGCGATGTTGATGGAGTCGCCAAACTGGCGCAGGAAGGCAAGCTGCGCACGCTGCCGCGGCTGAGCGAGAAGTCTGAACAGAAGATCCTCAAGTCCATCGAGAGCTACAAACAGATCACCGGCCGCTTCCATATTGATACGGCCGATGACATTGCCAGCAAGATGATTGGCCTGCTGGAGGCCCTGCCCGGGGTGGATAAGGTCACGCCCGCAGGGTCGCTACGCCGCGGCCGCGAGACGGTCGGCGACCTCGACTTGCTGGTGACGGGCAAATGCTGCGCCAATGAAGATCAGCGCAACAAAGTTATAGATCAGATCCTGAATTTCCCCGGAATTCTGGAAGTGCTCGCCAAGGGCGAGAACAAAGTGAGCGTGAAGCTGCGCAGTGGAATGCAGGTGGACGTCCGGCTGCTTCCGCCGGACTCATTCGGTGCGGCGCTGCAATACTTTACCGGCTCCAAGAACCACAACGTCACGCTGCGGCAGCGCGCATTGAAAATGGGTTTCACGTTGAATGAATACGGGCTTGCGCGTGTCGACGATGAGAAACGGGTAGCCGGGAAGACGGAAGAAGAGATCTATAAAAAGCTTGGCCTGGAATGGATTCCGCCGGAGCTGCGCGAAAACAACGGCGAGATTGAGGCGGCTGCAGAAGGCCGCCTGCCGGAGTTGATCAAGGTGGAGGACATACAGGGTGATGTGCACATGCACACGGTTGAAACGGACGGCAAGTGCACGATCGAGGAAATGGCACTGGCGGCGCGCGAACGCGGTTACAAATACATGGCAATCACGGATCACTCCAAGAACCTGGCATTCGCCAATGGACTGGATGACAAGCGCGCCGAGCAGCACATCAAGAAGATTCGCCAGGCGAATGATGCGATCGAGGGCATCACCGTATTCGCCGGCATCGAAGTGGACATTCTCGCCGATGGCGAGCTCGATCTTTCTGATTCTGTGCTTGAGCAGATGGACCTGGTGATCGCCAGCGTGCACTCGCACTTCAACCAGGACCAGCAGCAGATGACGGATCGGCTGCTGCGCGTGATCGAGAATCCGCATACGTCGCTGATCGGCCATCCAACGGGACGCATGCTGCTGCGCCGTGAAGGTTACACGTTTGATTACGACAAGGTGTTCACAGCCGCGGCGAAGGCAGGCGTTGCCATGGAGCACAATGCCTATCCGGACCGGCTCGACCTGCGCGACCAGCACCTGCGGATGGCGAAGGCGCGCGGCGTGAAGTTTGTGATCAATACTGACGCGCACCATACGTCGCACATGGAAAAAATCCGCTACGGCGTGCTTCAGCTTCGTCGCGCGTGGCTGACGAAGGCAGACGTACTGAATACGCTGCCGGTGGAGGAGTTCGCAAAACAGATGCGTCGCGGCAAGCCGGTTCTGGTGCACGCATGAAGGCCCTGCGTTTCGAGCGCTTTGGCTCAGTCCGCGAGGTGCTGCGCCTGGAAGATGTTCCTGATCCAAAACCAGCGAAGGACGAAGTCCTCATCAGGATCGCGGCGGCATCCATCAATCCCAGTGACACGAAGAACATTCTCGGCAAGATGGAAGGCACAACGCTGCCGCGCACGCCGGGTCGCGATTTTGCCGGGACGGTGATCTCCGGACCAGCGGCCCTGCAAGGCAGGGAAGTATTCGGCAGCGGAGGCGAGATCGGATTCACGCGCGATGGCGCGCATGCGGGGCAGATTGTGGTTCCCGCCGAAGGCGTAGCAATCAAGCCTGCTCGAATCAGCATGGCTGAAGCAGCATCCGTCGGTACAAACTTTGTCACTGCTTACGCAGGCTTGATCCACGCCGCCAAGGTGAAGTCCGGTGAGTGGGTGGTTGTGACAGGAGCGCGCGGCGGAGTGGGCAGCTCTGTTATCCAGCTGGCCAAATGGAAAGGTGCGCGAGTGATTGCTGTAGATCGCGGCGCAGCAGACGCGGCCTTCATCCGTCAATATGGCATCGACCTGATGCTGAACACCGGCGCCGATGACATAAGCACACGAGTGAAAGAAGCTACCGGCGGCCGCGGTGCTGATATAGCTTACGACTGCGTGGGCGGACCGCTGTTTGAAATCTGCCTTGAGACGCTCGGCCAGCTCGGCCGTCAGGTCAACATCACCTCAGTGGGCGAGCGGCGAGTGAGCTTCGACCTGCTGGATTTCTACCATCGCCGGCTGACGCTTTATGGCATTGATTCCCGGGCGCTGGATACTCGTGACTGCGCGCGCATTCTCAGCGAGCTTGCGCCGGCGTTTGAGTCGGGGACTCTTCGCGCACCCAGGATTGCGCAGATCACGCCGCTGGAGGGTTTTGCGGAAGCGTACGAAGCCGTGGAAACAGGGAAGGCGCGCGGCAAAGTGGTGTTCGTTTCCTGAGGCGCAATCCAGCTTCTGCTCCCCTTTCGGCATCACACAGGAGTATTCTTGTGTCCTTGAAGGAGCAAGGTAATGGCTGATAATCCAACTCCGCCACAACCCGGGCAGCAACCGCAGGGCTCGGCCCCAGCGCCACAGTACACGCCCGGCCATGTTCCCATGTCGGAGGAATTCGATCGGGCGAAGTGGACTTTGCCCCCGGTTGTTCCCGTGGTGATCGCTCTGGCGGCGGTTGCGATTGTGGTAGCAATCGTGACGTTCGCAAACCGCAGCAAGCCGGTACTGGGCGGCGAGATTGCCAAGCTGGTTTCCGTCGACGAGGACGGTAACACGATGGTTGCCCTTCAGGTGAAGCTCGACAACCAAATCGATAAACAACTCTGGGTCCGCAATATCGATTCGGAGCTAACAACTGCTGACGACAAAAAATTTGCTGATCATGCCGCACCGTCGTATGAGATCGCGCGCTACACCTCGGCGTTCCCGGCACTGAATGAGGCAAAGGCGGAGCCATTAGGCGAAGAATTGAAAATCCCGGCCAGGAAGTCATACACCGGCATGCTGGTGTTCGCGTATCCGGTCGCCAAAAAAGACTTTGACGCGCGCAAGGGACTTACGGTTCGCATCCAGCTTTATGACCAGCCCACACTGGTCCTGCATCAACCGTAAAGTTTAGCTGGGCTGTGAATGCAGACGTGTGTTGCTTTGCGGTGCTCTTGCGGCATTCTTCCCCCGAACGCCCACCTCAGTCAGCGGCGCACACTGCTTCCATAAGCGGGCGTCCTCCGGCGTCGTTTTGAGATAGGTTTGACATCAAAATATCTCCTTGACTTTTCCCGGTTAAGTAGGAGAATTCTGCTCGGATCGTAAGCTGAATCGCGTCGGCCACGTAAGTGAGCGCGGCAGACGGACCGTGGTAAGGCTTCCTTCCCCCATGGAGGCAGAACATGAAGTACCGTGCTTTGGCACGCCTGTTGGTCCCTGTTTCTTTCCTCTTCCTCGCCATCTCTCCCGCACTACCGCAGGTCAGCGCCGGTGATGCCCAACTGAACGGCTCGGTGCGAGACCAGACCGGAAGCGTGATTGTGAAGGCGAAGGTCACGTTGCGGAACCTCGACACAAATCAAACCTACACGGCAAGCTCGAACACCGTGGGGTTATACATTGTGACGAACATCCCGCCTGGAAACTATGAAGTGACGGTGGAAGCTCCCGGATTCGCCAGGTTCTCGCAGGCCGGAATGGCATTGCGCGTCGGCCAGATGGCCACGCTCGACGTCAACATGAAAGTCGCGGGAGCGGCTGAGCAGGTGGTGGTGAACACTGAAGCGCCAGTGATCGAGCCGACACGCACCGAGGTGAGCCAGGTGATTGAAACGCAGCAGATCGAGTCGCTGCCGATCAGCGGACGCCTCTTTACTGATTTTGCCCTCCTCAGCCCAGGTGTTACCACGGGACGCATCAGTCTGCAATCCACCTTCACCGACCCATCGGTGACGCGCATTTCCTTCGGTGGGCAACGCGACCTGAACAATAGTGTGACTGTGGACGGAGCGGATAACATCAATACCGCCACAGGCTCGCAGCGCGCCACGCCTTCGCAGGAAGCGGTGAGTGAATTCCGGGTGGTGAACAACAGCTTTGGCGCGGAGTACGGACGCGCGCTGGGCGGGATCGTGAACATCGTAACCAAGTCAGGTACCAACGATCTTCACGGTTCGGTGTACGCCTACCTCGAGAACCAGGCGATGAATGCCGAGTCGATTCTCTCGCAGCCCGGTTTCGATGCTTTCCGCCAGGGCCAGTTCGGCGCAACGCTCGGCGGGCCGATCCGGACAGACAAGACATTCTACTTCCTGAATTATGAGGGGCAGCGGCGGGCTGAGTCGCCGAAGTATCCCGCGCTGCTGGTGCAGAACATCGGCGCAATCAATGCGGTGAAGAACAGCCTCGGCATCGCTCCCGAAAACCTGAACGTACTGAAAACGGCGGACGTAGATAACGGCTTCGTGAAGCTGGACCACCAGCTGAACAATGCCAACCGGCTGTCAGCCCGGTATTCCATTCAGGACGCGAATGACCTGAACATGCTGGTGGGTGAAACGCTGGACGGCGGTGGCATCGGCGCTCCCAGCAGCGGACGCAACGGACAGCTGCGCGACCAGTCGCTTGTCGGCACGCTGAACACGCAAATTAATGAGAAACAGGTGAACTCAGCGCTGCTGCAATGGGCACGACGCAACTATGGCTTCCCGGGCGTGACCGGCCAGCCGAACCTTGACGTGCCGAACCTGCTGCTCTTCGGCCATAACTTTGGTGCATTCGATCGCTACAATGAGAGCCGCCTGCAGGCCTCCGACACTTATTCCTGGATCCGCGGCAGCCACTTTGCCAAGTTCGGCGCCGATTTTAACTACGTTCGTAATTTCGTGATCTGGCCCGGCTTCACGCCCGCACGTGTAATCTTCCCCAGTCTCGACGACCTGCTGGCATCAGGAAAGTCCAGCTGGGGTACAACTCCGTGCCCGCCTCCCCTGGTGGGACTGGTTGCGCCGTGCCTTGCCGCGTTCTTCTGGGGCGCACCAATCGGGCCCGGCCCGTTCAATCCCAATCAGGCCTCACCTTCTGTGCCCACCACTTGGGACAATGCATTTCTGGCTTCTGAGGCGCAGAATTTCTTCGTACACCTGAACCACAGCTACTTCGGCGGTTTTGTGCAAGACCAATGGCGCATCACGCCCAAGCTCACGTTCAACTATGGTTTGCGTTATGACGTAGAGGCGGGTCTTGGCTTCTTCATCAAGGGCGACCACAACAACTTCCAGCCGCGCGCCGGATTCGCGTACTCGCCGGATTCGAAGACGGTGATCAGGGCGGGTTACGGAATTTTCAATGACAAGTACACGCTGACGTTCTTCTTCGTTCCGATGCCGCAGCGACCGCCAGTCATCGCGGGCCTGCCCACGGTAAAGAACCAGGTGACAGGAACTTATCTCTTGAACAGTTTCTTCCTTCCAACGCCGTGCGTGCTGGCGGGCTGTCCGACTCCGCCGCCCGGCGCAGCACTTCCGCCGGGAACTGTTCCGCCGCCGCTACTAACGTCGGCGTTCGAGAACCTGATCAACAACGGATCGTTCCCGAACAATGCTTTGTTCGCGCAGGGCGGTACCGCTGTTGATCCGAACCTGCGTTCGCCGTACACGGAGCAAACGAGCCTTGAGATCGATCGCACCCTGGGCAAGGGACTGACTGTGAGCGTCGGGTACATGTTCGTGGCCGGGCACAAACTGGTTCGGCCCATTGACCTGAACGTAGGACCACCGATCGGGAAGGAGACGGGCACAAACAAGGACATTTACGCATTCGCGATCAACGATCCCAATATTCCGGCTCCGCCCGCAGGCTCGAACGGGACGAATGGCATCTTCTACTTCACTGATTCCACCGGCAACTCGGTCTATCATGGCCTGACGCTGCAGGTCATCGAGAAGGCAGGGAAGTACTTTTCGCTGAATGCCAACTACACACTCTCGCACACGCTGGATGACGGGACGTTCGTTACCTTCGTGAGTACGCCGCAATCCAATGCGCAGCGCAACCTGGAGCGGGCCAACTCCAACCAGGACGCTCGGCACCGCTTTGTTGCTGATTTTGTAGCGGAGGGGCCGGCGAACACATTCCTGCGTTACGTCCAGCTCTCGAGCATCATTACGCTGCAGTCGGCGCGGCCGTTTACGCTGTTCGTCGGCTTTGATGCGAACAACGACGGCAACCCGGTGACCGACCGCGTTGGAGCATCGTCGCGCAACACCTATCGCGGCGACAAACTGGAAACCGTTGACCTGCGGCTCTCTCGGGCGTTTCATCTCGGCGAGCGCAAGCAGATCAACGTCTCTCTCGATGCCTTTAACCTGTTGAACCGCGCCAATGTGGACGAGGTGTTTTCGGTATACGGAGCGCCGGACTTCATAGGACCGCAACCGACACACTTTGGCGACGGAATCTCAGGGCCGAGCGGCGCTGTTGGCGCGCCCAGGACAGCCTTCAATCCGCGACAGCTGCAGATTGGAGCAAAGTTCACTTTTTAGGAAGACTCGGATTCTCGAGCGCCGGGTGTAACAGCCCGGCGTTTTCTGTGCAGGCAGGTTAGCGTGCGGCCTGCAACTCAGGCTGGCCGGCCTGCGCAGGATATCCCGGAGTCGCCTGCTTCACTGGATCGCGAAGAGGCACAGGAGCTTTCAACGCTATAGGCTCATGAGTGCGGAAGGGAAGGTGGAATTTGTGCGCCACTTCCGGCCAGAACTCGCGCAGTACGTCCCAGGCCATGTCATTGGCGACGCTCGCGCCAACGCGGCTCGCGGTCGGCCCGAAGCCGCGCCGATTATCGGGATGATAAAGATTGGTCAAGGCCTTGGCGCTGGCAACCCCCATCCACTCTGAGTAGTTGAACATTGGCTTGCCGGAATCGCTCTGGGTGACAAAGCGATGGGCCAGTGCGTGCCCCAGCCGTGCGCGGGCGCTGCCTTCGCCCATGCGGAAGTAGCGTGGATCCTGGCGGAACAATGATGGATAGAGGAACATCCCGAAGAAGTCGCTGGTCAGGTTGTCAGCAAGGTCGGCGGAATAGCGTTTGCCGTATCCAGAACTGCCCTGACCATAGGACCGGTCGTCATGTGTGAGCTGGGAAACGGCAGCGTCCCATGATGCGCCAACAAAGTTCAGCGGATCGGTGTTGTCATTCACGAACATTCGGAACTTTTCCGCGGTGTTCAACGAGCACGGGCGGAGCGCAGAAGGGTGGCGGGGCAAGCGCACCGTTGCGCTATCCACCCTTTGCGAGAAACGCGCGACCAGTTGATTCAGGGGGCCGTTGTAATCGTCCACGTCGAACGGCTCGTACTGCCTGGCGCAGGGCGCCGCCGGTTTTGCCACTGGCTTAATCATTACCGGCTGCATGGCCGCTGCAGGAGAAAACAGCGACGGGACAGGCAGCGCGGCCGTGGGAGTCAGGTCCCAAATATGAGGAATGTCCTGGGCCTGGGTCAGCTTGGGGCAACTGAACAGCGCCGCACAGGCCAGCCCGAGTTTTAAGAGTTTCTTCATCTCTGGTTGCTCTGTGAGCCCGGGCCCAATTAAGACCCGGGTACTGTAGCCGCATACGGTGGGCGCGGTTAGATTACCTTTGTTGCTGACCAGCCCTGCTTTTTCGGCTAACACTCTGTTAAGACACAAGTTCCTTCAGCAGAGAACAGATTGTTGCGAAGTTAAATCTGGTGAGAAAACCCGAGGGGCTTGTACCAGAGGCCCAGCTTCTGGCTGTTTGTTACGAGCTGCCGGCTTGTTTGCCGTGGGACGAAGCGCGCTTGCGCGCCTCGCGGTCGCGGGAGCAAACTTAGAAAACATGCCGGGCGGGTTACCGCATCTCTGTGCGACCAGCTCGGCGCCTTATCAGAGGCACGTGACAATGCGCGTTCTCTTCTCCCGCATTCTTCTCCTTTCGCTTGCGATTGCCACCTCCACCTTCGCGCAAGGGCAGAGTTCGAACAGTCTGCCGCACCGCCACGCGTCGCGTACTCAGACCAGCAGCAAGGAGTCAGACCACTTGCAGGCGAAGGTAACATCTGCAAAATTCCATCTGTGGGAGACCGTGGAAGAACTTCGCGATCGCATTGGTGAGCCGCGCGAGTATTACGTCCCTGCGATCGAGCGGCTGATTTCGCCGGCGGAATTTGAGAAGTACCGCGACACCTACAAAAAAATATATGACGTTTTCTACCGCGACACGCCCGTCGGGCTGGTCCGGGTCCTGGTCGCGTACGGAAAAGACGACTCACGCTCCCATCTGGAGCCAGACATCCGCGTCACCCACGTCTTCTTCATCTTCGATAAGAACGTAATGCTGCGAGACAGCCTGGCCGCCATCGAGGAAGTCAGGGACCTTTGCACGGGGGGTTGTCTTCTCAACGGTTTCGCGGCGAGTGCGATTGCCCAACCCCAATCCCCGAGCGAAGCGCAGATGCTCCTGGCGCATAAGATGCAGCAGCAATGGGAAGATGAGATGCCTGACGCGACTCCGGGCGTGCAGGTGTTCTATCGCGACAGCCCTTACGCGATCGATTTTGAACGGAGCCCGGTTGAACGCATCGACCTGACGCTGGTCAGCAACGCCAACCAGGAGAAGTACAGCATGGTGGTGCGGAAGCAGGAGCCCACTATGCTGGATGTGTGGCATCCGAAGGGTGTAGCTGCGACAGGGCCATAGCGCTCGAAACAGCACTCAGCAGTCAACAAACTGCATTCAACCCTGAAACATTCACGCAGCTGTCGGAGAGCTGTTGCTGGGCAAGAAATACGGGGCGTTCGGGGCAAGTCACCCGGTTTGTAGACAAGCGGCTCCTTGAGTCGTATAAAAGGTAGTTTTTCCAAGGAGCCTCCCGACACATGAATCGTGCCGCACGCCTGCTCGTCAGCGCGCTTGTCATTGCCGTTTCGCTGGTCGCTTCGGCGCAACAGAAACGCTCGATCACCGAAAGAGACATCTTCCAGTTCAACTGGATTGGCGACCCGCAGATCTCGCCCGACGGATCGCGCGTCGCGTTCGTGAAAGTGTCCGTCGATGAGAAGAAAACCGGATACGACACGTCGATCTGGGTAGTACCTTCCAACGGCAGCGAAGCGCCACGGCGCATGACGGACGGCAAGCACGATTCATCACCACGCTGGTCACCTGACGGGAAGTGGATGGCTTTCGTGCGTGGCCCTGAACAGAGCGGGCCGCCCGCAGAGGGGACGCGTCCGGCTGGGCCGCAGATTTACATTCTGCCGCTGGGCGGTGGTGAATCGTGGAAGGTGACTGATTTACCGCGCGGAGCCGGCGGGCCGGTGTGGTCGCCGGACAGCAAATGGATCGCGTTCACCAGTGATACGAATGCTGAGGATCTAGCTAAGCAGAAGAAGGGCCAGAAGGCCAAACCCGAGGACAAGAGTGAAGAGAAGAAGAGCGAAGCCGGGCCAGCCGCGACCAAGCCGGCCGAAACACCGGAAGCAGAGCGTGAGAGCGACGTGCGTGTGATCACGCGCTCGGTTTACCGGCTCAATGGTCCCGGTTATATCGACTTCAAGCACCCTGACCATATCTGGCTAATGGCTGCGCCGCAGAGCTCCGAAGACAACGTCACGCCAAAGCAGCTTACGTCCGGAAAATTCTCGGAAACGGGGCCATTCTGGGCGAATGATGGCAGCCAGATCTACTTCACCAGCACTCGCGTGCAGGACCCTTCTTATGAGCTGCCGCGCACCGAAGTGTACTCCGTCGCGCCCGGTGGCGGCGAACCGCAGAAAGTTCTGACCATCAGCATGGGAGCTGGCGAGCTCTCGCTGAGCCCAGACGGTAAAAAGCTGGCGTTCTGCGCGTCAGTGAATCAGCCAGTCCAATCTTACACGGAACCCGATCTCTGGGTGGTGGACGTGGCTCCCGACGCGAAACCGAAAAACCTGACCACGGCATACGATCGCGATGTATGCAGCGGAGTGGGCGGCGACCAGGGAACGCCGCGCGCCGGCGGAAGTAACAAGATCGTATGGTCAGCCGACGGAACAAAGCTTTATGCCGTAACCGCGGACGACGGGCGCGCCAACCTGATGCAGTTCGATGCTGCGTCAGGAAAAGCCACGCCGGTAACGAAGGGAAACCAGGCAGTGGAGCGCTTCCGCGCCACCACGGACGGCTCGAAATTCGTAGCGCTGATCTCGACCGGAACCAGCATCGGCGATCTCTTCTGGTTCGACAGTCCAAGCGCGCAGCCGCGCCAGATCACCCACATCAATGACAAGCTGTTCTCCCAGCTCAACCTCACTGAGCCGGAAGAGATCTGGTACACCAGCTTCGACGGCAAGAAGATTCAGGGGTGGCTGCAGAAGCCGCCCGACTTCGACAAGAACAAGAAGTATCCTTTTATCCTCAACATTCATGGCGGACCGCACGCGGCTTACGGCTGGATCTTCGATCATGAGATCCAGTGGATGGCAGCCAGGGGCTATGTGGTGCTGTATCCCAATCCGCGAGGAAGCACCTCATACGGGCAGGACTTTGGCAACGTTATCCAGTACCACTATCCGGGTGACGATTTCAAAGACCTGATGGCCGGCGTGGATGAGGTGCTGAAGCGCGGATACATCGACGCGAAGAAGCTCGGAGTGACTGGTGGCAGCGGGGGCGGGCTTCTGACCGACTGGGTGGTCGGTCATACGGATCGGTTTGCCGCGGCGGTGGCGCAAAGGGACATAGCTAGCTGGGCAGCGTGGTGGTACACGGCAGACTTCACGCTTTTTCAGCCATCGTGGTTTAAGGCGCCGCCTTTTGAAGACCCACAAGACTATGTCAACCGCTCGCCGATTACGTATATCAAGAATGTGCATACGCCGCTGATGCTGGTCCTGGGCGAGGCCGATTGGCGTACGCCGCCGGGCGCGGGCGGAGAGGAGATGTTCCGCGCGCTCAAGTTCCTGAAGCGGCCGGTGATCATGGTGCGGTTCCCCGGGGAGTCACATGAACTGTCTCGCTCGGGGCAGCCATGGCATCGCGTGGAGCGCCTGGAGCACATTGTTGGATGGTTCGATAAGTACCTGCAGGGCATGAGCAAACCCGAGTACGAGGATGTGGGACCCGCTGAGGTGAGTACAAAGCCGGGCGAGACACCGGGCAAGCAGCCGCCCACGACTGCGCCCAACCCGCCGAAGAAGTAGGATCGGCTTGCAGTTTGAGACGTCATCCGATCGTCTGTAAGCAATGAAGCGGGTTCTTTAAGTTGAAAGCACGCCGGAGGGATCTTGCGGATGTGAGTTGTAAGTCGAACTCGGAGAACGTAAGATCCCGCGCCCTATTCGCGCGGCTGATGAAGCCCGCAGGGCTTGGGATGACGAATTCTGGGTTACGTTCTTACTTCGCAGCTTAAGTGGAGTCTGCTCTGCATCGACCACCCCTGGGGTGGAGTCTTTGCGCTTTTCTGCAACGGTTTTTTGCCGAAGCCCCTTGTGATAAGACCAGCAACAGCGCGCCATTTTGGCGGCCCGGAAACTCGCCGAAATAACTAAGGTAACCAACGCAAAATAACTGGGTTCCGGTCGTTCCAAGTGAAGGTAAAATCAGAGTTTCCGCATGAGATGGCTTTCCGCAGTCCTTTTACTTTCTCTGTGCCTTGGCGTTGCCGCCGGCGCGAGGGAGAAATCCGGGGCTTCCAAGAAGGAGCAGCAGATGGCTGCCGCGGAATTCAAGCGGGCCGTTGAACTCCAGAACCAGGGAAAGATTGAAGACGCCCTCCTGGCCGCCACTCACGCCTCCCAAATCGAGCCCAACAACATGGAATACCTGATGGCCAAACACGTGCTTGTCCAGCAGATCGTAGGTAAGTTCGTGGATGAGGGGAACCGGCTTGCCGCTTCCGGGGACAAGGAAGGCGCGATTGCGAACTTCCGCGAAGGTCTGGCGCGTGATCCCCAGAACAGCTATCTGCAACAGCGGCTTCACGATGTGATGCCGCCGGAAAATCCTGAGAAGCAGCACGTTCTGCAGCTGCTGGCCTCCGTGGACGACATTGACCTGGCTCCGCGTGAAGGCAAGAAAAACCTGCATCTGGGGCCGGACACGCGTGGAGCATACAACGCCGTCGGCCAGGCATTCGGAATCACTTTTACCTTTGACCCGTCGCTTTCCAGCCGTCCACTCAACATGCAGCTGGATGACGTGAATTTTTACGAGGCGACCTCGTTCCTCGGGCGCGTCACCAAGACGTTCTGGTCGCCTGTGACCGGGAAAGACGCAATCGTTGCCAATGATAACCAGGAGATGCGGACGGCGTATGAACGTATCTCGGTTCGTACGTTCTACGTGGGAAACGTGAGCGCGACCACTGATCTGAACGATCTGGCCAACGTAATGCGCACGATTTTTGACATGCGGTTCCTGAGCGTGCAGGCGAACCGGAATATCATCACGGTTCGCGCACCGAGAACGCAGATTGCGGCAGTGAGCAGCATGCTGGAAAGCCTGATGGACGCGAAGCCGGAGCTGCTGATTGAAGTGCAGGAATTCGAGTACGATACCGACAAGTCGTCTGCGTATGGGATGGCTTTGCCAACAGATTTCACCATCTTCAATGTTCCTTCAGAAATCAGGCGCGTGCTGGGAAATCAGGCGCAGCCGATCATCGACCAGCTGAACCGTACAGGCACAATCGATCCCAATAGCATCAATCCGAGCGCGCTGCAGAACCTGGCGGGCTCGCCGCTTCTGGCTCCGTTCATATTCTTCGGCAAGGGGTTGGGATTGACCGGAATCACGGTGTCTCCGATCAAGATCCAACTCTCCGCCACGCAATCCAGGTCAGGTACAGCCGAGCGCGTCACAATGCGCGCCACGGATGGCGAGGCGGTGACGTTCCGGATTGGCGACAAGTTCCCGATCGTCAACAGTAACTTCACGACAGTTGCATTCAACACGCGTGGCCAGGTACAGACCGGAAACACTCCACAGTTTACTTTTGTAGACCTGGGGCTGACGCTCAAAACGACTCCGCATTACCACACGGACGGCTCGGTAAGGCTTGACCTTGATTTCGAGTTACTGGGACTGGGAACGCAGCGGGTAAACGGTATTCCTGATCTGACAACGCGGAGTTTCAAGGGGAACATCACCGTCGTGGATGGTGAACCCTCAGTGCTCATGGGCGCCGTAACAGACCAGGAAATCAAGTCAACCAGCGGCTATCCCGGAATTGGTCAGCTTCCCGGCTTCTCCAGCGTGCTCAATACGAATACTCGGGACCACTCGCACAACGAAATTGTTATTGTGGTTACCCCGCATGTAATCCGCAAGCCTTTTCATGACAAAGGCTCCAGCGTCTTCTGGAGTTTGAACTAGGCGCGTTACTTTCCCGCGTGATCAATTTCAAACTGGACCAGCTTTTTCAGCTGATCATAGGGCATTTCTGCGACTCCCTGAAGGCTGCGTCCGTTCAGGAAGATGGCAGGCGTACCGGTGACATCGAGTGCCTTTCCTAATTCCATGGATTTGCTGATGCGTGCCTCCGTGGGAAGGGATGTGGAACAGGCGCTAAGCTCCTCAGCGTTGAGGCCAGACTCAGTCGCAAGTTCTTTGAGCTTGTCGTCGGCTGTGGCGAGAGCGATGGATCCTTGCGCAGCAAAAATTGCATCAATGTATTTCCAGAATGCCTGAGGGTTCTTCTGCCCGGCACAGTCGGCGTACTGCGCAGCTTTCATTGCCCAGGGATGGAGCGAAGCCGGAAGCGGGAACTGCTGAAAGATGAGCCTGATCTGGGGAAAATCTTCCGCTAGTTTCTCCAGCACTGGAGCAGCCGCCTTGCAATGCGGGCACTGGAGATCGCTGAACTCGACCAGCTCAACCACCGGCTGCTTCGCTCCACGGCTCGGCCCGTCGGCGGCCTTGAGTTTTTCTCTCGCACTCTCAAACGGGTTCGGGCCGAAAGGAAGCAGCTGTCCTACAATTGCGGTCTGTGTATCGGTGTTTACAAACAGGTGATACGGCTGCTGCTTGTTCACCGAAATCGTTACCTCAGCCAGGCCGGGAATGGACGATTGGCTGATGTCGAGAATGTTCCAGGTAATTGCCGGATCGTAACCGAAAACGCGCTGCATGGATTCATCAATCTGCTTGTTGCTGGGCAGCAGGATAGGACGTGGTCCGGGTGTTTGCGCGGTGTGAGCCGGTTTTGCGGGAGTATGCTTTGCGGGTTGTGCCTGCGCACCGGCAAGTGCGGCGGAGGCGGAAATAAATATAGCGGCAATCCATTTCATGGGTTCGTTTCCTCGGGGCATCGTGTCAGGGAATACGGAGCTAGATTTCTGATTTCTGTGCGATTGGGAACCTGCGTCCAAAGCCAAAAGCCTTCGGCGTGATCTTAAGCCCGGGTGCGGCCTGCTGTCTCTTATACTCGCTGCGCTCGATCATGCGGATCACCCGGCGCACCAGGTTGAGCTCATAGCCGCGATCAGAAGCAATCTGCTCGGCTGTCCGGTAGTCCTCAATGTAGTCTTCCAGGATGTTATCCAGGATTTCGTATGGCGGAAGTGTATCACTGTCCAGTTGGCCGGGGCGAAGCTCCGCGGAAGGCGGCTTGGTGATCGTGGATTCCGGAATTACCGGTTCGCGCGAGTTCACGTACCTGCTGAGTCGGTAGACCATGGTCTTGGGAACGTCCGCAATAACGCCGAGGCCTCCTACCATGTCTCCGTAGAGAGTGCAGTAGCCCACGCCGAGCTCGGACTTGTTACCTGTCGTGAGCACAAGGTGGCCGAACTTGTTCGACATTGCCATCACAATATTGCCGCGAATGCGTGACTGGATATTTTCCTCGGCAACATCCTCCGGCATCCCGGCGAAAACCGGAGCCAAGGCCTTGCGATAACAGTCGAAGATCTCCCCGATGGGCACAAGCTCAAATCGTATTTTGAGTTTGCAGGCGAGCTCGCGGGCATCTTTCACGCTGCCCTCGGAAGAATACTGGCTTGGCATGCCGACGCCGATGATGTTTTCCGGGCCGAGGGCGTCAGCGGCAATCGCTGCGGTCAGCGCCGAGTCGATTCCTCCGCTCAGCGCGATGATTGCCTTGGTGAAGCCGCACTTGCGGACATAATCACGAGTGCCGAGCACCAGGGCCGCATACACGCTGGCTTCATCACCTTCAAGTTGCGGATGCATATCGCCCGTCAGGGATTCCGCGTCAAAGATCACCAGATCTTCTTCGAATGACTTTGCCTGCGCGACAACGCGGCCGTCGGGAGCAATCACGCAGCTGGAGCCGTCAAAGATCAGGCTGTCATTACCGCCGACCTGATTCACGAAGGCGACAGGAACGTTGTTGTCCTTCGCGATGGTCTGCAGCATCTTGAAGCGCAGCTCGCGTTTGCCCACGTGAAACGGTGATGCGGAGATATTCAGGACCACGTTGGCGCCCGCGCGAAGTAGTTCGTCGACGGGGTCGATGCTGTACAGGCGGCGATGCCAGAAGTGCTTGTCATTCCAGGCATCCTCGCAAATGGTGAGAGCCACTTGCTTTGAGCCCACCGGAAGCAGTCTCTGCGATTGGGCTGGGTGGAAGTACCGCAATTCATCGAAGACGTCATACGTCGGCAGAAGCATCTTCGATTGCACGAATTGAACGCGGCCGTCGCGCAGAACTGCCGCCGAGTTCATGACCGCCTTGCCGGTTTCCACCGCCGCAGGTGAGACGAAGCCGGTGATAATCGTGATCTCAGGGACGGCAGCTGCGATTTCCTGAATCGCCTGCCCGCTACGCGCGACAAAAGCAGGCTTCTCCAAGAGGTCGCGCGGCGGATAGCCACACACTGCCAGTTCGGGAAAGAGCGCCATATCGGCGCCAGAGGAATGAGCTTTGCGGGCAGATTCTATGATCTTTTTTGAATTGCCGCTGAAATCACCAATGGTGGGGTTGATCTGCCCCAGAGCAATCTTCACACTCTCAGTTTAACGCCCCGCGATTGCTGTTCGCCACTCTTAGAGCGGCGGCCTGTCAGCGCCTGACGGCTGCTGCGGATTGTCCGACCCGTCTTTTTTCTGGCCCCATTGCGGCTCGTCAGGATGACCATCAGCACCCACCGGTGCGGGCTGGCGAGCAGTGACTTTCTCCACGTCAGAACCTTCTTCGCCCTGGCGATGAAGGCTGGGGCGCGGCGCCTTGGCGCGCTGCTCCTGCTCGGGAGTCATCGGCTTCACGTCCTGCGGCGAGTTGCTTGCTTGCAGCGCTGCCAGTGTGACCACCCCATCATGGACATCAACTTCCTTCTGTGTCTTGACGATCATCTCGCCGCCGACCTTCGCCGTCTTTACCTGCACCACGTTCTCGCCGGAGAAGCGCACAAAAACTACATCCTGCGGAGGCTGGCCGTAAATCCACTCCTCGTATTCTTTGCCCGATTCGTCTTTCTCCCGCGTGCGCTGCTGCGGACGTTCCTTGGCCATTACCACCATGTCCTTGTTCATGCCAACAAGGACCTCGTGGTTTTTCATGGCGGTCCTTACCTTGGGAGGCATTGTGTCCATGAAAACTTCGGCAGCCGTCTTCACGCCGAAATCCAGTACCGGGCTCAGTAGTTTTTTCAGCTCTTCACCCGTCATCTCCGGAACGTGTTTGGAAAATTGCAGGGTGACTGCTGAACCGGTGGCCGCTCCCTGATTGGGATTCGTGCTGCTCGGCGTCAGCCCGCCGCTGCCGCCCATGCCGAGACTGATGTGGTCATACCACTTGGACTTTTTCTTCGGCCCGCCGTTGATCTCGACGTAGATGAACTTTTCATGGATGGAAATATTGGTGATCTGTACCTTATCGCCGATCTTGGCTGCCGCGCCCTTACCTTGGGTCAGCTGGAAGATCGCTGCATCGCCCGGTTTAACCTGACCATCAGGCTCAATCACCACGCTCTTGTCCCCCAGCGGAAGCATCTTGCGTGTGTGGACTAACTCCGCATCCAGCACCTGAATCAGCTGCATTTTATTGGCCTGATTCAACGGAGGGCGCGAATCAAGTTGCTGGGCCGTCAGCGCCGGCTTGAATGTCGGCTGCGCCGTTTGTGGCGGCGGCTCAGGGGCCTTGATGACATATACATCCTGAGCAGGCTTGTTCTCGGCCGGCTTGTTTTGCTGCTCCTGCGCGCGCAGACCAGCGACAGCAAGAAATGGAACGGCCAAAGAGACAAGTGCACGGCGAAACATGATGAGCACCCTTTGAGCTGGCGTATCCTTGTAATTCTCCGCCGAAATCCAGCTGATTTCAACAAACTTTCGGCGTTCCTGCATTTAGATGCCTGCCCGCTCGGGCATGGGGCTACCGGAGAGCGGCTTTATTCCACCGTAAGCCCATAACGGGCTACTCGGGCCGGTAAAACCCGCCCTCCGCTGGTGCGAATTGCATCCGCCACGCGTTCGCGGCTCTCCGGCGAGGTAAGAAAAACCACACATCCACCGCCTCCAGCGCCGCAGACTTTGGCCGCCTCAGCGCCGCTTTGTGTAGCCGCCTTGATCAGCTTCTCGATCAGTGGCGTCGTGATCTTCGGGGCATTGGTCTTGCGCAGCTTCCACTCTTCGCGAAGCAGCATAGCCACGTTCTTCCAGTCGGCCAGCGCTACGGCGTCGTGCATGGCGCGGGCGATCTCTCCAATCCTCTCGAAGTTGCGATAGATCTTCTTGTCGCCGTTGATATGCGACTTGAAGACCTCCCAGTTGTTGATTCCCGAGTGCCGCGGCGCGCCCGTATAAGCCAGCACAAACCGGTGGTCCAACTCCTCGGGCGCCACTCTGATTGACTCATGGTGAATGCCGTCCGGCTCAAGATGAATAGCGCTCACGCCGCCGTAGAGAGCAGGGTAGTAGTCCTGGCATCCGGTCGGCACACGGATCAGCTGGGCCTCAACGTTCTGCGCGATCACGCGGATCTCCTCGAGGCCGAGTTCGCGACCGGTCCAGCGCGCCAGCGCCGCCGTGGTCGCGATCATCAATGCCGACGAACCAGAGATGCCCGCACCCGCCGGAGACTCCGAGTTGGTCTCAATCTCAAAGCCGCCTTCCGGCGCAAAAAAGCGCGTCAGATAGGCGGCCAGTGCATGGCTGAACTTCTTCGCTCCGCAGAGCTGGTCAAAACTCGAAAACTCTTCTCGTCGTCCTGTATCGAGCGAGATAAACCTGATCTGCTTTCCTGGTAGACGCGAAATCCGGCAGCGTGTGAGCACGTTCACGGCAAAGTTTACCGTCACCGCTCCAGGATGAAACAGGTACAAGGGCCAGATGTCCATGGTGCCGCCGGCCAGGTCCACGCGGCACGGCGCGTGCGCGATTACGGTTTCACCCGCGGCTTTGGCTGTCATCTTTTCGGGCAAGTTTATTCCGTGAAGAAGTGTGCCATGCGGCGGAATTTGTCGTAGCGGGTGTCCACCAGCTCGCGGGCGGACATGGCTTTCAGCGTCTCATAGTGGCGATGTAGCACTTGATCTACCAGCGCGGCGGCGGCATCGTGGTCGTTGTGGGCGCCGCCTTCAGGTTCGGGAATAATCTCGTCGATAATCTTCATTTCGCGCAGGTCCGGCGGGGTAATTCGCAGGGCCTGCGCGGCGATTTCCTTCTTCGAAGCATCGCGCCACATGATTGAAGCGCAACCCTCGGGCGAGATCACCGAGTACACCGTGTTCTCCATCATGAACACGCGATCAGAAACTGCCAGCGCCAGCGCGCCACCGCTCCCGCCTTCGCCTGTGATCGTGGTGATGATCGGCACCTTGATGCGGGCCATCTCGCGCAGGTTGTGGGCAATCGCTTCCGCCTGGCCGCGCTCTTCCGCGCCCAGCCCTGGATATGCGCCCGGCGTATCAATAAAGGTGAAGATCGGCCGGCCGAACTTTTCCGCCAGCTTCATGCAGCGCAGCGCCTTGCGATAGCCCTCAGGATTCGCCTGGCCAAAGTTGCGATACACGCGCTGCTTGGTATCGCGGCCTTTCTGGTGGCCCATGACCATCACTTCATCGCCATGGTAGCGCGCGATCCCGCAGACGATGGCCGGATCGTCGCCAAACGACCGGTCGCCGTGGACTTCACTCCAGTCGCTGAACAATCGCTCGACGTAATCCAGCGTGTATGGCCGCTGCGCGTGACGCGCCAGCTCGGTCTTCTGCCATGCATTGATGTGCTGGCGAATCTGTTCGCGCAGGAAGTCCAGCTGATGCTGCAGGTGCCTGAGCTGGAGCTGCTTTTCCGCGTCAACGCCGGCCTTCGACTCCAGGTCGGCAATCTGCTTCTCCATGCTCTCGAGTTGGCGTTGCGCTTTTACAGCCGGTTCCAAATGCTTTCTCCAAATGTGGCGACAGCTGCCAGTTCGCAGCTCTCAGTCAATCACCCGTACCGCTCCTCTTCCGCACAACTCCTCAACACGCGCAATAAACGAGCGGTCTGGACACACATTATATCCGTCAGCTTCCATCACCACCATGAAGTCGCCGGAGCGATCCAGATCAAACAATACTTTCGCATCGCCTTTGCGCTCGCGGCACAACGTGTGCAACGCATCTATGGTGCCTTCGCTCGAAGACTCCAGCGGAACGCGCACGCGGATCGAGCGCGGCAGTTTCGGCTTGGCCTCATCGAGCGGCGTCAGCGTGCTGATCGCGACCTTCGGGTTCGATCCCTCTTCCACGCGCACGCTCGCTTTCACCAGCATGGCGATCTCCTGCTTCAGCACGTTTTGCAGCCGCTTGTAGGCTTCCGGGAAGACAATTGCCTCGACCGTGCCCGTCATGTCTTCCAGCACGGCGTTGGCATAGAGGTCTCCCTTGCGCGACTTCATCACCCGCACGCCGCTGATCACGCCGGCGGTCGTGATCTCGTCACGGCCAGTGCCGTTCTTCATCTGGCAGATCGCTTCCGTCGTGAGCGCGTGGAAGTCCATCAGCTTGTCGGCGTACTTCTCCATGGGATGGCCCGTGATAAAGAAGCCAAGCACTTCCTTCTCGCTCGCCAGCCGCTGATGTTCATCCCATTCCGGCACGTTAGGAAGTGTCTCGCCGTTGCCGTTGGACTGCGAGTCGTCGGCAAACACGCCGAATAGCCCATGCTGTCCCATCTCGGCATCGCGTTGCGACTTCTGCGCCCGCTCCATTGCCTTATCAAGGACAGCCATCAGCTGTGAGCGATTGCCAAATGCGTCCATCGCGCCCGCTTTGATTAAGGACTCAATTACTCGACGATTCAGCAGTCGTAGATCAACTTTCTCGCAGAACTCGTAGATCGAAGAGAACCGGCCGAGTTCCTTGCGCGCCGCCACGATGGAGTCAATGGCGTTGCGCCCGACGTTCTTGACCGCAGCCAGTCCAAAGCGGATGGCCTTATCGTGCGGAGTAAAGAACGCGTCGCTCACATTGATGTCCGGCGG
>DATAEJ010000163.1:0-34392 GCA_036258095.1 Candidatus Angelobacter sp.
GTCGTCGACCAGGATTTCCTCACACGCCTTCCATCCAATCCGTTCTTTCCTTACCTGCTTGATCGAATCGATGATGGGATCGACCGACCTTCAGGCCCCTCAGGGCACAACATTCCCACGCCGCCTTCGTCGGATTTACCATTGCGACTAAGGGCCCTGATGTCTACATTCAACCGGAACGAAGGAGAAGCAGGGCCATTTGAAGGTCCATAAGCATGATTGGATTAGTACACCGCTCTCGCCTGCTGTGCCTTTTTACTTGCCAGTGAAAACCTCGGCTCCGCTGTTCGCGCATTCATGATCAGGTCACGCACATATCCTCCGACCGCTGGCCCGTGCTTGAATCCATGCCCTGAGCCGCCGCCCACCATCCAGACATTTTCTGCTTCCGGGTGACGGTCGATCAGAAAGTCGCCGTTCCATGTATTCTCGTACTGACAAACGCGTGTTTCCACGATGGGAGCATCTTTCAGCGCCGGCACATGCTGCGCTAGAAAAGCATGCAGCCTTGCGATCGATTCTTTGCCGATCACGCGGTCCTCGCTGTCCGGATCAATCGCGCTTCCGTGCCGATCGAATGCAATTTTGAACCCGCGGCTCTCCATGTTCGGCAGCGCATAAGGGATATCCGGGTGCTGATGGAAGAGCCACACCGGCATTTTCTGCGGACCAAAATCCTCGTCCCCCGGCGGCGGCCCCAGAAAGAACACTTCCTGGCGACTGGGAAAAATCCGTCCGCTCAACACCTCGGGAAATACCTTTGGCAGCCAGGGTCCGCAGGCAAATATGTAAGTGCCGGCAGACACCTCATCACCCGCGGTCGTCCTCACCGATTGCAACTTACCCCGGCACTGCGGCGCCGTTACGCCCGCGTTCAGGAACTTGATGCCCTTGTCTCCCAGCTCTGCAACCAGCAGCTGCACGCTCTTTCGCGCCATAAGCAAACCGCTTTCCGGTTCGAACACGGCCCAGCTTGCTTCCGGAAAGTTTAGCTGCGGCCAGCGGCTCCGAATCTCTTCTCCCGTGAGCCGCTGGCTTAGGACGCCGCGCGACTGCAGCACATCCAGCATCTTCTGCGTGAAGCTGTCTTCCGCACTCGCGAGCCAGAGGACTCCTGTCTTGTGAAAGATCTCGGCGCCGGTACGCGACGCCAGTTCTTGCCATTTCGGCAATGAGCGAATGGCCCACTCCGTATACAGCTCGTCCGAGCCATAGCCCATGCGGATCACCCGCGTCTCGCCGCCGGAACTTGAACGGCTGTTCCCCGGCCCATACGCGTCCATTAGGACAACGCTCGCGCCTGACTCGCTCAGCGCACGCGCCGTCCACGCGCCGAACACGCCGGCGCCTACCACCGCAAAATCGAAAGTGTTGATCAATGTTCGGCCCGTTGGTAGATCCAGTGCGCGGTCACCAGATCCTCAAGCGCGCATCCCACGCTCTTGAAGACCGTGATATCTTCCGGCGACGTCCTTCCCTGCCGCTTGCCGCTGGCCAGCTCATGCAGATCAGCCACAATCTGCTCGCGTTTGAGGGCTCCGCTTTGCAAGGGCAGCAGTATATCGCCCGCTTCGGCCATCGCTCCTTCGTAGGTATCTACAACGATGCGAGCGCTTCGCACAGTTTCATCATCGCATTCGCGGGTGTGCGGCTGGAAGGCTCCTATCAGGTTAATATGCGTGCCGGGCCGCAGCCACTCGCCGCGAAAAACCGGCTCATGCGAGGTGGTGCAGGTGCAGATGACGTCCGACTCGCGGGCGCATTTCTCAGCGGTTGCGGCTTCCACGTGCACCTGAACGGTCGCCCCCACACTCTTGGCGAACCACTCCACATCCGACTTCCCGGAGCCACAAACAAGGACGCGCTTGAACCGCCTTATTAAAGGCAACAATGCGATGTGCGCTGTTGCCTGTCTTCCTGTGCCGAAGATTCCCAGTGTCGTTACATCGGGCGGCGCAAGCAAGTCTGTTGCGACAGCCGTCGTCGCCGCCGTGCGCAGGTCGGTCAGCCAGCGGGCCTGCATGCGCGCCACCACCTCGCCGGTGACTCCATCCATAAGTTCATAATGCGCATGGACTCCATTACCCGCAGGCACCGTCACGGTCTTCACCCCGGCCATTTCCAGTTCGCTATCGAAGGCAGGCATGATGAGCAGAACGCCATCACCGGCCAATGGAACTTGCGTCCGCACCGGCATATGCAGGGTTTTGTGATAATCACGAGCGAATGCCTCCCGGATGACTGCAATAATCTCGGCGGGCACACCGAGCGCCTGCACATCAAGCTCGTTAAGTGAGATCATGGCGTTGCCGGAGCTGCTGCGCTTGCAAGTTCAATCCGATACCAATCTACTGTGGACTTCAGCCCGTCTTTAAAGTCCACCAGCGTCTTGTATCCCATCGCCTCCTGCGCGCGGGAAGTATCTGCCAGCGAGTCGCGCACGTCTCCCCCACGTGGAGCGGCAAACAGAGCTGGCTTATCGAACCCGGTGTGCTGTTGCAAAAGCGAGTACAGGTCGAGCAAGCTGAAGCTCTTCCCTGCCGCGACGTTGAATACCCGGCCGTCAACCTTCTCCGCCGGAGCGGCGCACGCCAGCAGGTTGGCTGAGACTACATTATCAATGAAGGTAAAATCGCGGCTCTGCTTGCCATCGCCGAAGATGGTCGGCTGCTCGCCCAGCAACATCGCGCGAATGAACTTTGGGATGACCGCTGCATATTGCGATGTCGGATGCTGCCGTGGCCCGAACACATTGAAATAGCGCAGGCTCACCGTCTCCAGGCCGAGCACGCGCGAAAAACTCTGGCAGTAGAGCTCACCGGCATATTTCGAAACAGCATAGGGTGAGACCGGATTTGCTGGCATGTCTTCCCGCTTGGGCAGTGTCGGCGTATCACCGTAAACCGACGACGAGCTCGCATACACCACCCGCCGCACTCCGGCTTCGCGCGCTGCCTGCAGAACCTGCAGCGTCCCAACCACATTGGCATGATTGCTTCCCACCGGATCGGCCATCGACCGCGGCACCGAACCAAGCGCCGCCTGATGCAGGACGTAACCAACGCCGTCACATGCAGATCGCATCGCAACGCCATCCGTGATATCGGCCTCCCGCAGATCGATCTGGCTCTCTATTCCCGTCAGGTTTTCCTTGCGGGCGTGACTGAAGTTATCAATTCCTCGCACTTCGTCGCCGCGCTCCACGAGCGCATGGGCGAGGTTCGACCCGATAAAACCGGTAATGCCGGTGATGAGAAATCGCGCCATTACTGAAAAGTTAACAGAGCAAACATGAGGACGGAAGAGAGTCCTGCTGACCAATTGCTAATTACTAACTGCCAATCGCTGATCTTCACCTCTTGCCTGCCTTTGCCAGGATCCGCCGTACTTTCTTCGGAGACACGCGCAATGCTCTCGCTACCCGCTGCACCTTCTTCCCTTCCTTCTCCCAGACGCGAGGGATCACCAGCGCCGCGAACTCCTCGGTAAGTTTCTGCAGGCTCTTGCCTTCGGTCACGCCCTGTGTCCACGCTCGCAACCTCGGATCAACGCTCCCGCGCGACGTCACTTTGTGCTTGAGCAGCTGCATTTCGTTCCAGACGTCTTCATCCTGTGCGTTGGCCATGAACGTTGCGGCTTTATCCAGACAGTAGCGCGCGTCTTCCACATCGTTAATCGCGGGATGAGAAGCAGTAAGGCCACGCCATGTGTAGGCTCGAGCAAGCAAACGCTGGTTCTGGGTATGGCTCGCAGACTCCACCGCCTCTCGCGCGTAATCGCGCGCTGCCTGCACGCGCTCCCACGTCTTTGTGCTGCCTTCAATCTCCTCTTCCAGCTGCGCGTGCTCCACCTTGCACTGCAGCATCCGCGCGCGTGCGATCACAATCGCGTCATTGTGCTCCTTCGCTTCGGTGTAGGCCAGGGCAGCTTCCTGTGCGGCCTTGTCCAGTTCGCCACTGTCGAGGTACAGCAGCCCGCGGTTTTCCAGCACATTGCCAATGCCGTGCCGATGCCTGTGATGTCGGTAAATTTTTTCCGCCTGCTCCAGGTTCGCGAACGCTCCCGTACGCAGCTCCTCGTATTGCGCTCGATAGTCCTGTTTGTGGCTCCGGCCGCCCGTCTTGCTTTCAGGCTTGCCTTTGCGACGCCGTGCAGCCTCAGTGTCGAGCTGTCGAATAATCTGCGCTGCGATCAGCCGCTGCACGTACGCAATGTTTGCCAGCGATCGCGCAAGATTACGGTGCTGAGGGTTGCGGCGGCGAAAATGTTCAATCGCCCGGGTAAAGAGCTGCAGGGCCTGCTTGTATTGTCCTTGGCGGCGAATCATGCGCCCGTGTGCAGAATAAATGTTCCCCAACGTGATGTCGTCGTCAGTGGAGCGTAACGCCATCTCCGCCTGGTCAAGGATTCTGCTTGCCTCGCGAAAGTGCCCTTTCTGAAACAGCAGCCAGCTCTCCAGGACGCGCATCACAGCCGCCATTTTGGGAAATCCCAGCGCCATGGCCAGCTCCCGGCCCACGCCGGATCGTTTCAGTGCCTCGTCATACTCACCCTTTTTCCGATGGCAGCGCGCATTCCAGAAATGGACGACCGCGACGAGTTCCTTGTCTTCGATCAGGCTCTGCATCGTAAGCACCAGGTCAAAATGGCGCAGGGCTTCATCGGGGTCGTCTTTTAGAAGGCACAGCAGCCCTTCAGCCGTGCGCAGCTGCAGGTAATCGCTTACCGGCAGCTTGGCCCGCTGCTCCGGCGGAAAACGCGTCAGCATCTCCTCCAGCAACTCCGGGCCGCGATACCCGATATCCACCCATTGCGCCACGGCTCCTACCAGGGCTGCAGCATTGCGTTGCCTGGGCTCAATCTGGCTGAACAACGGTGCATGTGCATCCAGCAACGCGACACCACTGCTTACCTGCCGATCAACGAGAAAGACTCTGAGCTGCTGCAGAAGTTCGTCGGGGATAGCGGAAGCACGCCGGTCTCGCGGTGCGGTAGCCACATCCGCATCATAGCCGGAGCGTCACCTCAGCACAAGTCCGAAATGGACGCCTGGCTGTCCACAGCGCTGGCCCACCACGTCTAGAGCAGCATTTTTGGCCTTCAGTTCCCAATTCGGCCAACTCGTCCATTTTGGACTATAGCGTTTGTCCTGAAGCTTCGGTTGGGACTCTAATGATCCTGCCGGCCCAAGAGCCTGCCCTCCCCGGCCCGAATACAGCAGGAGACATGCAATGCAGCTAAACGAGAGACAACTGGAAACTCTTTGGGCGAACGATGCCCGTTGGAACGGAATCACGCGCCCGTACAGCGCAAAAGAGGTTGTGCGCCTCCGTGGCACCATCCACATAGAGCACACGCTCGCCCGCGTTGGCGCAGAGCGGCTGTGGAGGCTCCTCAAGGAAGAAGATTACGTTGCTGCGCTGGGCGCCCTCACTGGCAACCAAGCTGTGCAGCAGGTGCTGGCCGGACTTAAAGCGATTTACCTCAGCGGTTGGCAGGTCGCTGGCGACGCCAATCTGGCCGGGCAGATGTACCCCGACCAAAGCCTCTACCCTTCCAACAGCGTTCCTGCCGTAGTGAAAGAAATTAACAATGCTTTCCTTCGCACAGACCAGATCTACCACGCGGAAGGCAAGAGCAATGGAACGTACTGGTTCGCTCCCATCGTTGCCGACGCCGAAGCCGGTTTTGGCGGCCCGCTGAATGCCTTCGAGCTCATGAAGTCCATGATTGAAGCCGGCGCCGCAGGCGTTCACTTCGAAGACCAGCTGGCATCTGCCAAAAAGTGCGGCCACATGGGCGGCAAGGTCCTGGTTCCCGCGCAGGAGTTCGTGCAGAAGCTGATTGCAGCTCGTCTCGCTAGTGACATCCTCGGCGTGCCAACGGTGCTGATCGCCCGCACTGACGCCAACAGCGCCAAGCTGTTGACCACCGACAATGACATCCGTGATGTGGAGTTTCTAACCGGTGAGCGCACCCCGGACGGTTTCCTCGGCTACAGAGGTGGCATCGATGCCGCAATCGCGCGCGGCCTGATTTACGCGCCGTACGCTGACCTGATCTGGTGCGAAACTTCAGAGCCCAACGTGGAAGAGGCACGGCGCTTTGCCGAAGCCATCCGTGCGAAGTTCCCCGGCAAGATGCTCGCGTACAATTGCTCGCCTTCGTTCCATTGGAAGCGCAAGCTTGACGATGCCACTATTGCAAAGTTCCAGCGTGAACTGGCTGCCATGGGATACAAGTTCCAGTTCGTCACCTTGGCTGGCTTCCACGCGCTGAACTTCAGCATGTACGAACTCGCCCGCAACTACGCGGAGAGAGGCATGGCTGCCTACTCCACACTGCAGGAGAAGGAGTTCGAAAGCGCGGAGAAGCACGGATACACCGCTGTGCGCCACCAGCGCTTTGTGGGTACCGGATACTTCGATGAAATCACTCAGGCCGTCGCCGCCGGCGCGGCTTCAACGACCGCACTGGAAGGCTCGACGGAGAACGAGCAGTTCGACGTGGAGAAGGTGAAACTCGAAAGAGCTGTGTAGCTGCTGTGCATGACAGTAAGGCCCGTCCCGTAAACCTCGGGCGGGCCTTTGTTTTTTTCTACTTAGTTCAAGGCTAAGCGCCAGGTTTCCCTCGGAACATCGTATTACGATGTTTGTAGGCGCATTGGCGCGCAGGCAACCAGCAAAGGTATCCAGCAGCTCCTAATGAGCACGTTCCCCCATTTCTAAGCCCGGGACCCTATTCGCATGACATCCTCCTGTTCGCCCTCTCGTTTACTAGTTCTTTGTTTCGTACTTGCATTCGCTGCTGAGCTCTCGGCCCAGACCGTCACAATGCAAGGAAAGTCCAGCTCCATCACAGTACCGCGGACTACCGGCCCATTTGCGATCAGTAGCCAGCAATCCGTGCACAGCACTCAGGCCGTCCAGCAGCCTTCTCTGGAAGAAAGCGAGCAGACCATTCCTGCGGTAGCACCACTGCAGAGCGCGCAAACCGAAGCTCTTACCGCGCCCGGCTCTGTTCTGGGCAGCGTCTTCGACGTGATTCAGGGCTCACTGCCTCCGGATGCTGCCATTGCAGCAGGGCCCAATCATCTGCTGTACGCGATGAACTCGGAATTCAACATCTACAACAAGACTGGCGGGCTTGTTTCGCAGAGCAGCCTGGGGCAGTTCTTTGCCGGGCTGCCGGCAGCGGATTCCTGCTGCTTTGACCCTCGGGCCACCTACGATGCCACTCACGGCCGCTTCATCGTTATAGGAACTGGGAACCACCAGGGCGTCGACGCCCATATCTACATCGGCGTGAGTCAAACTTCTGATCCAACCGGCGCGTGGTTCAAATACGCGCTGGATACATTCGTGAAAACTCCCGAGGGAGGACCCACCTTCACTGATTTCCCCACCATGGGAGTCTCCAGTTCTTACTTGCTGCTGGGAGGCAACCAGATAGGCACCAGCGGCGGAACGGAAACAAACTGGGTCTGGGTGATCCAACTCGCGGGCTTGCTCACGGGCAATACCACGCTTAACGTAACGTCATTTGCTGACGTCAAGTTGCCGGACGGCAGGCGAGCGTTCACCATCCAGCCGGCAATCATGTACGGCACGCCGGGATCGGCTTTCCTCGCCTCGACCGATTCCAACCCGCAGGTCGGCGGCAGCGCAGTGCATGTCTTCACAATTCCTGATACCGGAACCCCTGTTTTGAGTGTGACCGATGTTCCGGTGACGCCATATAAAGTTATTGCCGGTGCGCCGCAGCCGAATACGACGACGCAATTGACAGTCGGCGGCGACATCCTGATCAGCCCACCGGTATGGCGCAATGGCTCATTGTGGGTGACGCACACCGTTGCCGATTCCACTGGGACCATCCCGGTGGTGCGATGGTACGAGATTGCGACTTCAACCAACACCGTGAAACAATCAGGGACGGTCACAGGAGCAGGCGCTGCATATCTCCCAGCCATCACTGTCGGGAACTCCGGCGCTGCTGACGTTGTCTTCAACACTTCCAGCTCCAGCCAGTTTCCATCCGCGGCATTTGCTCACCGCGAACCAGGCGATCCTCTCGGGCAGATGACAACGGTCGCTATCTATCAAAGCGGGACAGGTAGCTTCACTTCTGCAGGTGGAAGGTGGGGCGATTACACCGCCATCTCAGCCGATCCCGATGGCGTCTCCAGTTGGACGCTTGCTCAATACGCTCTGAGCGGCACAACCCCATTCCGCGATTCGACCGCCCACCTGCTCTCCGGGTCTTCACCACCACCGCCGACGGGCTGCACGGCGAGCGCTGTTGGCGTAAACATCTGCTCCCCGGCGGCAGGAACTGTGAGTTCACCGTTCACACTCTCCGCGGCAGGACTCGGTAACGCGCGCATTACCGGCATGAAGGCGTACGCAAACGGAGTGACGATCGCCAGCAGCACCAGTTCAACCCTGAACGCGCAAGTGAGCCTGGCGGCCGCGACTTACAACCTGGTAGTCAAAGCGTGGGATTCTACCGGCGCTGTTTACCAGAAGAGCGAAAGCATCACGGTCGGAGGACCGCCACCGGCCACGTGCAGTATCAGCACGGTGGGAGTAAAGATCTGTTCGCCAACATCGGGTTCAACCGTGAGTTCTCCCGTGCAGGTTACCGCCGCGGCCAAAGGCACGAACAAGATTACCGGCATGAAGGCCTATGCCAACGGCGTCACAGTGGCCAGCAGCACAAGCGGAACGCTGAGCGCGAAGGTCAGCCTTGCGCCAGGGACGTACACGCTAACCGTGAAAGGGTGGGAGTCAACCGGGACTGTCCACCAGACGAGCGAGAAGTTCACGGTCCATTGAAACTCTCAGTAGATTGGAAAAGCGATCAGCGGCTGTTCCCGAGCGTCTGCACGAGCAGACGGGTGTCATCAGAGATGATGGCATCCACGCCGAGATCAGCCGCTCGCCGCATCTGGCGAGGATCGTTGACCGTCCAGGTAACTACTTTCTTTCCCGCGCCATGCAGCTTATCCATTAGGCGTTGCGTCAGCAGACGATAGTGCGGCACTACGTAGCTCACCGGGAGCACTCGCCAACGGCGAAGCTGCCAGCGGGTCTGCGCTAGAGTGCCTAAAACCAGCGAAGGGTCGAGCTGGTGGAGACGTCGCACTACGCCCGGACGAAAGGAAGAGACGAAATAATGCCGTGGCCGATACTTCCGCATGAGCTCAACGATTATCGGCTCGATTCCTCGTACCTTCACCTCAATGTTGAGGAAGGTATCTTTGCCGTAGCGCTCCAGAATGTCTTCAAGGCACGGTGGCGCCTCACCTGAAGTACAGCGCTCCCCGATTTGCCTGAAAGTATAACGACGCACAGCTAGACGGTTCAGCTTGGGATCGTGACACAGAATGGTATGGCGGTCGCGGGTGCACCGCACGTCAAATTCGAAACCATGCGCGCCGTGCTTGATCGCCAGATCGAAAGACGGGATGGTATTTTCCGGCGAATAGCGCCGTGCGCCTCTGTGCCCAAGAAGTAAGAGGTTGGGAGCCAAGCGAGCCGGTCAGTCGAGGTCGAAGTCGCGGATCCGCGGCTCGTCGGGAGCTTCCTTGGCCTTCTTGATTGCCTCTTGGAACTTCTTCTCCAGCAAGTCAGCCTTGTTTTTCTCGGCATCCACGGCTTGGCGAAAGATCGATTCTTTGCGGCCCTCGTTGTCGCGCATCGCCTTGGCCGCCGCCTCAAAGTCAGAAAACGTCTTCGGCTTCACGGGCGCCACGTGCGAGATCACGGCGCGCGTGGCCGGATCCACCTTCAGCACGGCCGTACAGCACGGACAGGACACCTCAAAAGGCTCAGAAGAAGACTTGGCCATAATGTGAGATTGTAAGCCAGCATCGCGCTCTACACCAGTTGGGTCGAGTACCCCTTTTGTTACAATCTGTTAGCACGCCATGACGAGCGACCCCTCCATTTTCACCAGCGTTCCTGTAGCCCTTGAAGAAATTCGGGTTGGGCGGATGATCGTGGTCGTGGATGACGAAGACCGCGAAAATGAAGGCGATCTGACCCTAGCCGCGGAGAAGGTCACCCCTGAGGCAATCAACTTCATGGCCAAATTCGGGCGTGGCCTGATATGTCTGGCCATGACGCCGGAGCGCCTTGACTACCTGCGCATCGGCCCCATGACCCGGGAGAACACCTCGCCTTACGGAACAGCTTTCTACGAGAGCGTCGAAGCGCGCGAAGGGGTTACCACTGGTATTTCGGCGCACGACCGGGCCCGCACCATCCAAGTGGCCATCGATCCGGCGAGTCGGGCTTCTGATCTCGTCCGTCCAGGGCATGTTTTCCCGCTTGCTGCCCGTAAAGGCGGTGTGCTCGTGCGCGCCGGCCAGACCGAAGCTTCCGTCGATCTGGCCCGCATGGCAGGCCTGATTCCCGCGGGCGTGATCTGCGAGATCATGAATGAAGACGGGACGATGGCGCGGGTGCCCGATCTCAAGATTTTCTGCGCGCAGCACGGCCTCAAGATGCTGACCGTGGCTGAACTGATCCGCTATCGAATGCAGAATGAGCATCTGGTCGTGCGTACCGGCGAAGCCGTCCTGCCCACCAAACACGGTGATTTTCGTATGATCGCCTTTGAGAGCCAGCTGGATGGCTCTTCGCACGTTGCGCTGGTGCGGGGCGAAGTCGAGAAAGCTGGGCGTCCCGTGCTGGTTCGCATGCACTCGCACTGTCTTGCTGGTGATGTTTTCGGCGGCTCTTTATGCGACTGCCAGACGGTGCTTGATCGTTCTTTGGCGATGATTGCCCGCGAAGGCACCGGAGCTCTGATCTACCTTCACCAGACTTCGCGAGGGTATAGCGTTGATGATGCACAGAGGCTGGTCTTCCACCGGGAAGCACCGAAATTGGCCACTCCTGCCCATCAAAGAAAGACACAAAGGGAAATCGGGGTGGGCGCGCAGATTCTTAATAACCTGAACATCCATGAGATCAGGTTGCTTACCAACCATCCCAAGCGCGTGGCCGCGCTGGAAGGCTTTGGGGTCACCATTACCGAGCATGTACCGGTTCCGACGGCAAAATCGGTGGCCGGCTAGTTCGGCTTTTTGGGCACGACCTCCTCGTCCTGGATCATGAACTGTGCGGAACAGCGCTCAGATCCGCAAATCACCGGCATAACTCCCCTCATCTGCTTGCGTGTGATCAGCCCGAGCGTCCCGCACTCCGGGCAGCTCAGCACGGCCCAGTAAGGATCGTCCTGGTCCCCTACCTCACCTGCATTCTCGAGCACGAAAATGCTCCCTGGCTCCATCTCCTCCGGCAGCCATTCGGTCACGATATTCAGGTTTGCCACCATGGTCACCTCCGCCTTAATTTCCCTGCTCTCCCTTTACTACTTAGTTCGATTGGGTACAGCGTGTTCGTGGTTGCCGTCACGAACTTTTCCGGCGGCGACCGATACGTCGTATCGCCTGGCGCTGTGCTGGGCGACGCCCCAGAAGCTCCGCCCGCAATTCCCGCAATGCATCACTGAGGCATATACCCAGCAACGGCTGGCGGGAGTTCTTCAGAATGTCGATTACCTGACGTTCCGAGTTCTCCAGATAAATCCGGCGTCCGTCAGTCAGCAGGTGATAACTCGAACCGCTGCTCACGGTTGCCGCCAGCCGGCGTCCGAACTCCTTCTGCAGGAACTTCATAATCCTGCGAACACGCTGAAGGGGAAAACCCTTCTTCCGCAGCGCGCAGATTACCGCAACTTCGGCAAGGTCATCCTGCGAATAGAGCCTGCGCCGGCCGTCGCGTTGCGGAACCACAATCCCTCGTTCGTCCCACCACTGCAACTGCCTGGGTGTTATTCCTGTCAAGGTAACAACTTCCGCTGACGTGAACTGCTTTTCCATAGTTGTCAAGAAATGTTTTAAACATTTCCTGCGTCAAATGTTTGCATCATTTTACGTGCAGAACCATGAATGTCAACCTCCTTGCTGGTAAATCAGTTCAGGCCGATATCGGTCAGCGAAAAATCTTGTTAAAGGATTCCCAATTCGCAGGTAATAGGACAGTGCAGGTAAAATCCTCAAAGCGGGCAGCCGCAAGCAGGAGGAGACAATGAAAGCGCGATTTTTGTTATCGCTGTTCGGTACCCTGGTACTCAGCCTTTCTGGATGGGCCGCAGCCGACGCCACCTCAGGCTTTACCACCCTCAAAAGCCTCGCCGGACAATGGGAAGCCAAAGGCGAAACCGGCGAGCCGCATATCACAACCTGGAAGATTATTTCCGGTGGCTCGGCTGTAATGGAGGAGATGCCGCACGAAAGCATGGTCACCATGTTTCACCTCGACAAGAACCGCCTCTTGATGACGCACTACTGCAGCGCAAACAACCAGCCGCGCATGCAGGCGGAATTCTCTCCAGACGGAAAAACCATCACCTTCAATCTCCTCGATGTCACCAATCTGGCAAAGCCTTCAGATGGTCACATGCAGAAAATGGTCCTTACGGTCATTGATCCTGATCATTTTGCAGAACGCTGGACATTCCGGCAAGACGGAAAAGACAACACACATACTCTGGAATACACGAGAAAGAAATAAGCCGGGTGCTGCTCGATGTCAGGCGAGGACAAATCTCTGCAAGCGCGCCAGCACGTCGCTGGCCTGAAACGGTTTCAATAGGACTTCCCAGGGCTGCCCGCCGTTTTCAACCAGGCGAGTCGCTCCGGGCTGACCGGTAATGAGCAGTATTTTGCAGCCGGGAAACTTGGCACGAATGGTCTTGGCCACCACAAGGCCGTCCATCTCGGGCATTAAGATATCGCAGACTATGGCATCAGGAATGAACTCTGCGGCAGTCTTGACTGCCATATCGCCCGAATAGCACGCCCGAGCTCTGTATCCGTTTACCTTGAGGATCGCCGCCAGCGTGTCGGCGATGGAAACCTCATCGTCGATGACAAGGATTCTCTTCCCCGCAAAGGTCGCGTCCATACACCGATCCTAGGCGGCTGAGCTTGCCCGGGCTCTGCTCCTGGGGGGTATCGCGGCAGCCATTTCAATTGACGCCAGAATTGCTGCCGGACTATTCGGGACGGTTAAGTCCCCATACGCGTACTGTCGGCCCTCTATGCTCGAAATCAGGATTACCGGAGTGGAAGGGGTATACAGCTTGATCAGCCCGGTGGCGCGACGTCGCTCCTCCTCACGCAGCGAATCACAGAGCAGCACCAGGTCAAAGTCGCCATTGAACAGCTTATTGATGAGTTCGGGGGAATCGCCCGCCGTGACCACGTCGTAGCCTTTGTCGCGTAAGAATGCACTACGGAACCGCAGGGCATTAGCGTCGCGTCCAGCTGAAAGGATCAGGAAAGCCATTGTCTTTGTAAGTTAGTGCGGTTCAGGTAGGGAGCAAAACGCCAAGTTCCGCCACTCTGGAAGCGTAAAAGGGGGAGGTTCACCGGCTGCCTGCCGTGAGCATTTCTGCTCCAGCCGGCGAACCTACGAAATGTAAGAAGCAGCTCCGGCGTTAAAGTTTGCCGGAGCACCACGTCAACATGCGCCAAAGCTGGGGGAGCCCGTAAACTGAGTTTCCTGTTCTGCCGCGCAGCAGCTGTTCTTTTTCTTCTGATTCAATCCTCGCACCTCCTGCAACTAAGCCATGGGGAAAGTTCATCACATGAACAAATCGCAAAGGTTGAACATGGGGGACGAAGGCATGAGGAATCGGAAGCTCATTATTCTCACGCTCATCAGCTTTGTGCTGGCGCTTGCAGCAGCCGCACGCGAAGACAAACTCACAAATACCGGAACTACACCAGCAGCTGAAGGTAAGGTCATCACGGGCAATGACCGCAATGGCAACACTGAAGTGGAGATCCAGGTGAAACACATGGCCGCACCGCAATCACTGACTCCGCCAAGGCAGACATATCTAGTATGGGTGCAGCCTCGCGGACAGGCCCCGGAACTGCTCGGCGCATTGCGCATAAATTCTGACCTGGAAGGGAGCCTGAAAGCTTCCACCACGTACAAAGACTTCGATCTACTCATTACTGCCGAGGATCAGCTTCACGTCGATCAGCCGTCCAGCACGGTGGTACTCAAAGGATCCGTCCAGAGAAAATAGTCCGCGAGCGTCTCCTTATCAGATCAGGCAGGCATCCAGCCTGCCTTTTCTTTGTGAGCTATTCTTTCTAATGCCTGCCGCCTGGCGAGCCGTTCTGATAAAGTGCTTTCCCATGGCCACGAAACCGGCAGTGAACTCGATCTCCACAGGAATCGCGGTTCGTACTCTCACCGTGCTGGTTCTGGTGAACATCGTCAACTTTTACGATCGCCACGTGGCTGCAGCACTGGCGGAGCCCTTGCGACACGAATTCGGGCTTACAGATGCTCAGATTGGCCTGATCAGCACGGTTTTCACCATCCTGTATGCGATTGTTGGCATTCCCATCGGCCGCCTCGCCGATTCCGGCAGCCGCAAGAAGCTTTTGGCGGCCGGAATTGTCGTGTGGGGATGCGTGACGGGATTGGCGGCCTGGGCGCGCAGCCTGAGCATGCTTGTGGCGTCACGCCTGGGTCTTGCTGTAGGCGAGGCCGCCTGCGCCCCAGTCGCGACCAGCTGGATCGGCGATCTCTTCCCTCCCAATCGTCGTTCCCGGCCACTCGCACTGTTCATGCTCGGCGTTCCAGTGGGCGGTGCATTGAGCTTCTTCTTCAGCGGGCCGATTGCCCAGCGTTTCGGATGGCGTCCAGCAATGCTTGTCGCCGCAATACCGGCTCTGCTCCTCGCCCCTGTAGTGCTGAGGCTTCCTGAACCCCTGCGGGGAGCGTCTGAAGACCTTCCCGCCGGAGCAGAGCGGCTGAGGAAATCCAGCCTGCTGGTTCCAACCTTTGTCTGGATCATCGCTTCCGGCGTTCTGGTGAATTTCAATCTCTACGCGCTTGGCACTTTTCTTCCTGCCTTCTTTCAACGCGTTCATCATCTGAGAGTTGGGCCGGCAGGGATCTCCACCGGCATCGTTTACGCCGTCGGAGGAGTTCTGGGCGGAGTAATCGGGGGCGCCTGTGGAGATCGGCTGGTTCGTCGCCGTGCCGATGGTCGCATGCTGCTGGCTGCCTACGCTGCAGCCATCTCAGCGCCCCTGGCATATTTTGGAATCCGACAAGGGTTTGGCGCTCTGGCCATTGCTGTGCCTCTGCTCACCGCCGCCTATGGCCTCCTCAACATGTATTACGGCCTGGTCTACGCGTCGTTGCAGGATATTGTCGCTCCGGCGCAGCGCGCCACCGCGATGGCTGTCTACTTCCTCATAATGTATCTGGGTGGCGCGTCATTCGGTCCGGTCATCACAGGGAAGCTGAGCGACTTCATGGCCCGCCGCGCAGCAGGAGCGCTACCGGTAACCGAATCCGTCAAAGCTTTTGGTCTCCAGCAGGCCATGCAGATTGTCCCTGTGCTCGCCATCGGGCTTGCGATTGTCTTGTGGGCAGGTTCGAGGACAATAGCGCGGGACGCTCAGCGCCAGAGAGCGCAGGCCAGTTCAGCCGCGTGAACTTCTGCAAAGAAAAACCCCTATCGCCGGTAGGAACTGGCAATAGGGATTCTCTCGGTACGCTCGAGTCGTCAGAAAACTGTCATCGAATTTTGATTCCCAACTCCCGCAGCTGCGCTTCGCTCACTGGAGTTGGGGCGTCCACCATGAGGTCAACAGCTTTCGCGGTCTTCGGGAACGGAATCACCTCGCGCAAGCTCTCTGCGCCTGCCAGGATCATGACAATGCGGTCCAGACCCAGGGCGATACCGCCGTGCGGAGGCGTTCCGTATTCCAGCGCCTCCAGGAAGAATCCGAAGCGCGCCTTGGCCTCATCTTCGCTCATACCTAGCGCACTAAAGATCTTTTTCTGAACATCCTGGCGGTGGATACGAATTGACCCGGAGCCAAGCTCGGTTCCATTCAGCACCACGTCATAAGCGAGCGCACGCACGGAACCCGGATCTGACTCCAGTTTGTCCATGTCACGGTCGTGGGGAGACGTGAATGGGTGGTGCGCAGCATTCCACCGCTTGTCGGCTTCGTCCCACTCAAACATGGGAAAATCGGTGACCCAAACAAAGTGGAACCCTCCCTGCCGGAACGCCATGTGACGGTCCGCATATTTGCGCGAGAGCTCTACCCGGAACTGCCCAGCAGCCATAAACACGCCGTAGTCAGGCCGCAGACCGGATTTCTCAACCTGCACTGGCCCGCCAACCAGTACGAGCAGGTCTTCCGGTTGTGCCCCGGCCAGTTCTCGTGCTTTGGCCACCGCTTCTGGGAAAGACTTCTCCAGCCGCTTGACGTCGTCAATCAGGCGAGCATCTTTGCGCTCTCCAAATAACGGGCGGTTATCATCGCGCTCCTTGCGCGATAGCTCACCGATTCTGGGAATCCGGATCGCCACAACCGGCAGTTCGGTATTGAGCTGTAGACTCTGCAGCTGTTCGGCGGTGAACGCCGCGCGCACATCCGTCAGCTTCGGCAGACGGAGATCAGGCTTATCGATTCCGTATTGGCGGATCGCCTCGTCATACGTCATGCGCGGAAACGGCGCCTTGAGTTCGAAGCCGGCAACCTTGAACGCGGCCTGGAGAAAGCCTTCGACTACCTCGAACACGCGGTCCGGTTGCGGGAATGTCATTTCAAGATCGATCTGAGTGAACTCGGGCTGGCGATCGGCGCGTAAGTCCTCGTCACGGAAGCAGCGAACGATCTGGAAGTACTTGTCGAAGCCGGAGATCATCAGGATCTGCTTGAAGAGCTGCGGCGACTGCGGCAAGGCGTAGAACTCGCCCGGATAGACGCGGCTTGGCACCAGATAATCACGTGCGCCTTCCGGTGTGGAGCGCGTCATGAATGGCGTCTCAATCTCGAAGAACCCCTGTGCTGCGAGATACTGCCGGATTGCGAGCGCCACCTTGTGGCGCAGTTCGATGTTGTACTGCATGGGCTCACGCCGCAGATCGATGTAGCGGTATTTGAGCCGCGTCTCTTCGTTCGCCAGGGCGGGATCGCCGGGCAAAAACGGCGGCACCTTGGATTCATTCAGAAGCTTCAGATCGGTAGCCACAACCTCGATCTCGCCTGTGGGCAGGTTGCGGTTTATGGTCTTTTCCTCACGCTTGCGCACCTTACCGATTGCAGCTACCACGTACTCGGAACGAAGCTGGCTCGCTTTCTCATGCAGGGCAGGGTTGTCGCTCTTATCAAAGACAATCTGCGTAAGGCCGGTACGGTCGCGTACATCGATAAAGATCACGTTGCCGAGGTCGCGCCGCCGGTTGACCCAACCCATCAACACCACCTGCTCGCCCGCGTTCTCTGAGCGCAGCTCTCCGCACCTGTGGGTGCGACGAAGTTCACCTAAAAAATCAAGCGACAAAAGAGTTACCTTTCCTGTGGTTGAAACAATGCGGGGGTAAAACTTTGATTATAAAGGCTGCTTGGCCTATCAAAGAGACGCCAAAGGCCCGTTGCTTACTTTCGCTGAATGGGACAGTCTGGATCAGAGAAAGTGCTTGACCCGGGAACATATTCCACGGCTGAGAATGCTTTATGAATGACTCGAAGCGATCTGGCTTTCGATCAGGTGAGCTGGCCTCTATCACGGGCGTGAGCCGCGATGCGTTGCGTTACTACGAGCGGCAAAACCTGCTGCCCAAAGCGCAGCGATTGGCCAATGGGTACCGCTGCTATCCCGCAGAGGCGCTCATGCGAGTGAAGGTGATTCGCGCTGCATTGGGAATTGGCTTCACGGTGGAGGATCTTGCCGAAATCCTGGGCCAGCGCGATCGCGGCGACGCGCCTTGCGGGCGGGTGCACGCATTGGCTGTGGAGAAGGCGAGAGCCCTTGCAAGTCGAATCAATGAACTGAAGAGATTGCGACGGACACTCGACGAAGCGATTCGCAAATGGGAAAGACAGCTGCGTGCGACCAAACCTGGCCAGAGAGCTGGGTTGCTGGAGTTGTTCGTAGCCGCACATCCCGATAGTCCTGGGGCGGTCTCGCCCCTGATGTCGCCGGGATTGCAACGCAAAATTCAAGCTCGAAGAGGAAAACACAAATGAGATTCCTTGGACTTGCGATCATTTTCCTAACCACCTTTGTTCACTCTCAGGGACAGGTAAAGTCAGAAACTCACGACGACATGCAAAGTTGTCCTATGCATGCCCAGCACCAGACACAGACGACCCATGACCACACCCTCACGCAACGCGGCGATAAAGGAATGGGGTTTAGTCAGGACAGGACAACGCACCACTTTCTGATTGACAAAACTGGCGGCACGATTCAGGTAGTCGCCAACCGTGCGGATGACAAAGCGTCCATCGCAGAAATCCGCACGCACCTCAAGCACATTGCCAGTGCGTTTCAGGCTGGCGATTTCGAGATCCCTATGTTCGTCCACGACCAGACCCCGCCGGGCGTGCCAGTGATGACGCGACTGAAAAATGAGATCAGCTATAGATTCGAGGAGATGGACAATGGCGGGCGGGTGGTAATCACTACCAGGAACCCGGAAGCGCTGACTGCGGTCCGCGAATTTCTCAGCTTCCAGATTGAAGAGCACAAGACCGGTGACCCGGAGTAATCCGTCCACAGATCCACAAGAAACAGTTCATTCGCAGCCGCCTCCGACAAAGTGCACGAGCTCCAGCTTGTCTCCAGGCTTGAGCACCGTTACGCCCCAGGTCGTGCGCGGCGCGATCTCCAGGTTCAACTCCACCGCGACCCGGTCCGCCTTCATTCCCAGCTGCGAGACGAGCGCGGCAAGGGTGATGCCATCGGCGACGTCGCGCGCCTCTCCATTGAGCTGAATCTGCATATCCAAATTCTATCTGAACCACTCCTGCTCAGTAGCCGCGGCTCTTATCCACCAGGTTGAGCAGTGGCTTGCCTGCAAGGAACCGGTTCATGTTCTTAACGATCAACTCGTAATGGCGTTCCCAGAGCTTCTCGGTGACAGCCGCCGAGTGCGGTGTAATCAGCAGATTATCCACCGACCATAAGGGTGAATCAGCGGGTAGCGGCTCTTCGGTAAACACGTCCAGAGCGGCACCCGCGATCTGCCGGCTCTTAAGAGCGTCGATCAAAGCGGGCTCGTCAATGAGCGGACCTCGCGCGACGTTGATGAGATAGGCATCAGGTTTCATGCGCTTCAACCGCTCCGCGTTCATGATTCCGGTCGTCACGGGAGTGACCGGTGTGCAAAGAAGAACGAAGTCGGCTTGCGGGAGAAGGCTGTCAATCTCGGAAGAGCTGTGGAGATAATCCGCTCCAGCAGAGCCTTTGGAGAGATCCTCGCGAACCGCGATCACCTTCATGCCAAGTGCCCTGGCCAGGCGAATGAACTCGCTGCCGATTCCACCCACGCCAACAACCAGCACGGTTGCTCCAGCTATCTCGCGCGGCCGCGGCCGTTCGTGCCACAGCAGGTCCTGTGCCCATTTGTGTTCAGCCTGGTATTGCATGGCCTGTGGCAGGCGTTTGGCAAGCGCCAGAACCAACCCGATCGCGTGTTCTGCAACCACTGGACCATGTACCCCGCTTGAGTTCGTTACGATCACATCGCTCGCCATCAGTTCGGGATACATCAACTGATGCACGGCTGCCGCTGGCGAATGGATCCACTTCAGCTTCTTCGCCTGCAGGAACTGCTCGGGACGAAGCGACCATCCAATGAATACATCCGTATTAGCAATTTCCTGTGCTACCCGGTCGTAATTGTCAAATTGAACGAAAGTGAAATCCGGAAATGCCTGCTGCAGGCGGTCGCGCAACCATGCGGGCGCATGCCAAAGCTCAAACCGGTGGTAGTGAACGATGAGTACTTTCAATTTTGTCGCTTCGCTCCAAACCGCTCGACTGCTTCTCTGTCTCTGTATGCCTTGAATATCCGGCAGCCGGCTCGGCGCGCGTTGGGCCTGGCCGGCTCTTTTGACGCGACATCATGACGTTTTCTTAGTTCGCAAATCTTTGCCAGTCATTTCAGCAGGCTGCGGGAAGCCAAGCATTCCAAGCACGGTAGGCGAAATGTCCTGCAATGACCCATCTCTTCGTAAATCGAATTGCCCCGAATCTTCGGTGATAATAATAAACGGCACTGGATTGGTGGTGTGTGCTGTCTGTGGGCCGCCTGAGACCGGATCAATCATCTGTTCAGCGTTGCCATGATCAGCGGTAATGAGCAGGGCTCCGCCCTTTTGTCGCACGGCGGAATAAATCTCTCCCAGACAGGCATCCACGGTTTCCACCGCTTTGATGGTAGGGGGGATTTTGCCGGAATGTCCCACCATGTCAGCATTAGCGAAATTGCAGATGACTACGTCAAAAGCTGAATCGTTCGCCGCTTTCACCACCGCATCGGCAATTCCTGCGGCTGACATTTCCGGCTTCAGATCATAAGTCGCCACTTTTGGTGAAGGCACCAGAACACGGTCTTCTCCGGGATAGGGCTTTTCCACGCCGCCATTGAAGAAATACGTCACATGCGCGTACTTCTCCGTCTCCGCAACGCGCAGATTCCTTAGCTGGTGGTCCGCCATCACGTTGGCAAGAATATGTTTCAGCGAATCGGGCTGCACCACGAAGGGCAACGTAAACTGCTTGTCATATTGCGTCATGCATATGTATTTCAGGCTCTTGGGAACCCGGCTCCGCGAAATCGTCGCGTCGAGCGCGTCAGCATCGGGCAGATCGCGCCCGCCTTGCGCAGTAAGACCGCTCTCCCGGGCAAGGCACCGGGTAATCTGCCGGGCGCGATCAGCCCGGAAGTTAAAGTTCACCACTGAATCTTCGTCGCGGATGACGGCTATCGGCTGCCCCTGGTTCCCTACTGCGACGAACGGAACAATGAATTCATCGGTAACATCACGGTTATACGAGTCCTTCACACCCTGAGCCGGATCCACGTATTCTCCGCCTTCCGCCTTGCCTACAACCATGGCATCGAAGGCTTTGAGTTCCCGGTCCCACTTCTTATCGCGGTCCATGGCGTAATAACGGCCACTCACGGTCGCAATCTGTCCGATTCCCAACTCACGCATTTTCTTTTGAAGCTGCTGAATGTAGCCAGCCCCATTCGTGGGCAATGTGTCGCGACCATCCATGAAGCAATGAACAAATGTACGATCGACACCGTTCTGTTTGGCCATACGCAGAAGCGCGTAAAGATGGTTCTGGTGCGAATGCACGCCGCCATCGGAGAGCAGGCCGCAGAAGTGCAATTGGCGTCCACCGCTGCGGGCGTTTTTCATCGCCTCAAGCAGTACCGGGTTCGAGTACAGGTCACCCTTCTCGATCATGAGGTCGATTTTGGTAATGTCCATGTAAACGATCCGTCCGGCGCCAATGTTCAGGTGGCCAACCTCGGAGTTCCCCATCTGGCCTTCAGGCAGTCCCACAAACCGGCCGCTGGTATGGATGAGTGTGTTGGGAAATTCCTTCAGGAAACGGTCGAAGTTGGGCTTGCGTGCGAGCGAAATGGCGTTGCCGGTGGATGGCGGCGCATATCCCCATCCATCAAGAATGATGAGTACAAGTGGCCGGTTCATAAGCAAACTCAAGATTGTAAACGAGGAGAGGCCGTCGCAAGCACCTGCGGGCAGATCAGGATCCAAGATGGGGAAAAAGAGTAGAGCGGAAGCCGCAAAGCCGCTGACTCCCGCTCAAGCGTGATCTAAGGCTTGGCAACCGGCTTCAAACTGATGATACCGACCACATCGTTGCCGTTTGGATCCACAGCGTGTGCCCATATCTGGCTGAAGCCGTCCTTCAATTCTGGATACTGTGTTGCCAGGGCATTGGCCAGGCTGCGCGCATCGGCCTGCGTCGCATTGAAATCGGCGGTGCTTGGAACGGAGTATTTCACTGAAAGGTCGAATGTGTTCCCTGCTTTGTAAACGCTCATATCGGTAATGCTATATTGGCGCCCGTTGGCAGAATACGTCACCGGCGTTCCGTTCGAGGGAACGTCTTTCGGCTGTACGCCGGTGGATTCCTGCGTGATTTTCGAAAGAAGGCGGGTGTCCATGAAGGTCACCGGCGCCAGCAGGTCCCACGATGTCACGTAATAAAACCACGCATTATGGTTTTGGCCTTTGGTCTTGAAGTCTCGCGCCTGTTGCAGGTACCAGAAGCCGTCATGACCAAGTACTGCACCGGGACGAACGTAAAACCCGGCGAGCTTCCATCCATTCAGGTCCTGGTAAATCGTCGTAAGCGAGTACGGACCCTTGCTCCCCATCACGTCCTGGATCACGACCGAGTACTTGCCTGCCGGCAGCCCGGGAATATCAAACTCCGCCCCATTAGGTGGCAGACCATTGGCCCCGAACACACCGCAATAAAACCGGCCATCCTGACTAGGAGTCGGACCGGTATCGAGCAGGAACTCTGCCCGCAATTGGGGCGTGGCTCCGGCCAAAGCAGGTTTATTGTCGTTTACCGCGCCCGCGATGCCGTTGAAGTTGCTTTGAAGCGATGGGATGGCGTTCGTACGCAGCCCTTCCACATCTCCACGGCTGGCCTGATCAAACGTCTGGCGCGCCGCTGCTTCAAGGCCAGTCTTCGTCTGGTCTGGGATTTCTTCTCTCGTTGCACAGTTCTGGGCGATGCCAGGCAGGCGGAACAGCAGAAGCAATAAAAGCGGGAAAAGGTTTCTGAAGCTTAGTTTCATCGTTAAATACCCATTCTCGGGCGCAACTCTGGTTCACTTGTAAGATGCCGTGGCCCGGCAGCCCAGATGTATTGCCACCAAAAGGACAATATAGCCTCTCAGGTCGCCTCATTGTCCAGCCCAGCCCAGCATCCGCCAGTGTACCTTCGTAAGCAAGAATGCTTTGCCGCGTCGTTCTAAAGGAGAAGGAGTAAAATAGGGTTCAGGTACTCGTAACAATTTGGCCGAATCCAGCACTTCCTTATGACACGTTCCCCAAGATCAATCTGCAGCCTCTTCCTCATACTAAGCGGACTCGCTTTCGCTCAATCTCCGCCGCAGAGAAGGCCGCAGTTGCAAATTCAGACGGGAACAGTTGCCACGCCACAGAAGCCTGCGCCAGGCGGTCAGGCGCCCGCCTCGGAGAATGGAAACAACCAGGTTGTCATGGGACCACCGGCGCCCGTGCCGACGCCTATGCGCCCGGCCGATATGCCTCCAGCTCCGCCAAAGGTAACCTTCCACAACGGTATGCTAAGCGTGGAAGCGGTCAACTCGTCGCTGGCCGGACTGCTGACAGCCATCCGGAACAAGACTGGAATTGAGTTTGAAGGCGCTGAAAATGCTTCTGAACGCGTGGCCGTAACCGCTGGGCCGGCGCCTGAGGGAGAAGTGCTCGCCACCATTTTTTCGGGCTCCGGTTTCGACTACGTCGTCGTTGGTCGGCCAGACAGTCCCGGTATTGTCCAGCGCGTTCTGCTCACTCCAAAGGCGAGACCAGGCCAGCCCGTGACCGCCGGAGCCAATCAGCCTCCCGCGGCTCAACAGCAGCCATCTGAGGGCGACGAAGACGCCCAGGATGATGCGGCAGCGCCCGACGCTGACCCGCAGGACACCGCTGCTCAGCCGCCGGCCGAGACGCAACAGCAGCCCCAGGGCACCGCGGATCAGCAACAGCAGCAACAACAGCAAAATGGCCCCAAAACTCCTGAACAGCTTCTGCAGGAGCTAAAAGAAATGCAACAGAAGCAGCAACAGCAACAGGGGGCTCCGCCGCCGAATACCCAGGCTGTTCCGCGTAAACCAACTCCGCCACAGTAAAAAGGTCTGTAGACTGTTCCGCTAACCGGCCGAGTTTCAACCAGTCTTTCGTCTTTGCGCAGGCGGCTCGTCCTCTACTCCGGAGGGGTTATCACGCTTTGCTGGCGTGTCGCCGAAGTCCTGAGCCCCGTAATCGAAACTCTTTCCGCCGTAGTGGGCCGGTCTTCCCTGTGGCGGTGTAGTTCGATCCTCTTCATTCATTCCCCAACCCTGCTCATGAGCTTGCTCTGACGCCGGGCCGCGCTTGTGCTCACCCAAACCTTCGGGTTCATTGTGGGTCTCTTCCCGATCTCGCTCTTGATTTGACATATAACTCTCCTCAAAAGCCTTTTGACGGCCTGCTTCGGCGAGGCAGATGCCTTTGGGGGAACACAATTAGACTCTCGTGCAAACGCAAAAGGGCTGATATGCTTTCGGAACCCTGCGCGCCAGCCTCGGGAGGCATTCCTCGTCTATGCGCCACAAACTCTGCACCACAGCTTTCTGCATGCTGCTTGCGTTTCCGCTGTTTCGTTCAAATTCTCAGGTCCAAACCAGTGAGGCGCATTTCGATGGTAATTCCTGGTGGGGATACGTAAGGACTCTTGCAGACGACGATATGGAAGGACGTGAAACTGGCAGCCAGGGACTACGCCGGGCAGAAGCCTTCGTCGTCCGGCAGCTCCGGGCCAACAAGCTCGAACCAGCCGGTGCCGAGGGCTTTTACCAGAATGTGCAGTTTGAATCTCGTCAGATCGTGGAACGGGAATCCAGTCTGGCACTAACTCTGAACAAAGACATTCAGAAATTGTCGCTCGGAGATGATGCCATTTTCAGTACGCGGGTAAATCTGGCGCCAACCGTGGATGCTCCGCTTGTGTTTGCAGGGTACGGTCTTTCGGTCCCGGAGAAAGATTACGATGACCTTGCCGGCCTCGATCTCAAGGGCAAAGTGGCAGTCATAATCGCGGGAGCGCCCTCAGAGATTCCGGGTGCTCTTGCCTCTCACTATCAATCTGCGGGTGAACGCTGGCGAGCATTGCAGAAGGCGGGAGCTATCGGCATCGTTACCATCCTCAACCCAGCTTCTATGGACATCCCGTGGAGTCGAATTGCAGTAAACCGAAATCACCCCAGCATGGCATTACGCGAACGCGAGTTCGACGAAACCGCGGGCCAGAAGCTTGCCGTCACTTTCAATCCGGAGCGGGCAACCAAGCTTTTCGTGCAGTCCGGGCATGAGTGGACAGATATTCTTGCGCTTGCCAACGAACACAAGCCTCTTCCCCACTTTCCGCTGGCAGTTGGTATACGCGCGAAGGCTGCCGTAACCAGGAAGTTTGTGGAATCGGCCAACGTTGTCGCGAAGATCACGGGAAGCGATCCGGCCTTGAAGAATGAATATGTGGTGCTCTCGGCGCACATTGATCACATCGGTATCGGCGAACCAATTAACGGTGACCGGATTTACAACGGCGCGATGGACAACGCATCAGGATCTGCCGTTCTGCTCGATGTAGCAGCGTCATTGCGCAAAGAGGCAACCAAGCCCAAGCGCTCGATACTGTTCTTGTTCCTGACGGGTGAGGAAAAGGGACTATTGGGATCGCGATACTTCGCCGCACATCCCACCGTACGTCCGCGGTCCATCGTCGCAAATATCAACATCGACATGTTCCTGCCGATCGTTCCACTGAAGGTGCTCACAGTGTATGGCCTCGCCGAATCAGATCTCGGTGACATGGCAGCACAGGTCGCACAACAGCACGGCATCAAGGCCCAGCCCGACCCGGAACCGCAGCGTAATTCCTTCATCCGCAGCGATCAGTACAACTTCATCCGCCGTGGAATTCCGGCGCTTGCCATGAAGGTAGGATTCGAGCCCGGCTCACCCGAGCAGAAGATCTTCAAGGACTGGCTCACGCAACGATATCATGCGCCTTCTGATGATCTTTCGCAGCCGGTTCAGCTTGAGGCCGCCGCAAAGTACGAGGAGATCATCCAGGATTTGTTGTTGCGCGCAGCCTCTGATCAGCAGAGGCCGCAATGGAAAACTGACAGCTTCTTCCGCCGTTACGGGCAAATGGGCGGCTCCGGATACTTTTAAGCTTTATGTATTCTCAAAGCCGAAAGCCCTGCTTTGTAAGCAGGGCTTTCTTCTGATCGACTGGTAGCAGGCTCATTTAAGTCGAAACAGAACTTATGTCGCTTTCTCCGCTACTGGCACTGCAGACCGGCGCCGATGCTTGAAATCGACAGGCACAGGTCGATGCGGCCATGCCCGAGTTGTGGTACCTGCACGGCACGCGACACTGCATTAGCAACATCTCCAGGCTTGTACGTCGGTCGCGCCTGCAGGATCAACGCTGCCTCTCCGGCCACCAGTGGAGCACTGAATGATGTTCCCCATCCCGCCGCGTAGTTGCCGTCCGGATAGGTCGTTATCACTGCTTCTCCCGGTGCCGCGACGAATGCTGCGTTCGTGCCAAAATTCGTAAACACGCTCTTGCCGTCCAGCGAAGTTGTCGATGCAACCCCGATCACGCCGTTATACCCGGCCGGATAAACCATGGTCTGCTGGCCATCATTCCCGGATGAGGCGACCAGAACCACGTTCTTACTCAGCGCATATTGGATCGCATTCTGCAAAGCTGGAGAACTCTGCGGGATTTCAAAACTCATGCTGATTACATTCGCTCCGTTGTCTGCCGCGTACATGATGGCGCGCACAATATTGAAGACTTCGGAGGTACCGTCAGCATTGAAAGCCTTAAGCGGCATGATGCGAGCGCCAGGAGCGATCAGGTGTATGAGGCCTGCGGTCATGGTGCCGTGCCCAAATGCTTCCGGCATCTGCCCCAGCGTGCTGCTTACGCTCTGTGTCAGGATCGCCGCCGTAGACGGATTCACAAGCACTACATTTTGCCCATCGATAATGACGCCCGTGGACTGTGAGAGCGCAGCCTGTAACGGACCCGAAAGGTCCAGCAGTTCCGATGCGCCCTGCTGATTCCGGGTAAAATCGAAGCCTCCTGTAATCACATTCGCGAGTGCCGGATGGGAAGGATCAACCCCGGTATCAATAACCGCGACCGTGATTCCCTGTCCATTGACAGTCGTCGAGTTTTGCAGCCTTCCAAGCTGTACCAGTGCTGTTGCCTTCTGTGACACGTAATAATTCGCCACTGCAGCGCCGAAATAGCTCACTGCCGCGCGCCCTGGGAGCTGGTCGATGATTACGCCGGTGGACTGGGTCAGCTGCGTGCTTAGCGAGGATAGTTCCGGCACGCCCAGCTTGCGATTGGGCTCAAAGCTGACAATGTCAGAATCCGTGGGGATACTTGAATCTGCGCTCGAGGATGACACGAGATAAACGCCGTTGCCGCCTGAGCTGACGCCGTTTGTGACCTGCGTCAGCGAGTGCCGGCCGCATACATCCGTGACTTTGCTGGGGGATGTGACCAGCACATAATCGTCCCCAAAAGCCGCTTGCGCGCCGCACGCAAGCAAAACCACGAAAACGCAGTTTATGATCCGTCGTGAAAACATAATCAAAGCCCTTGAACCGTCGACTTAAGCTGCCCCCCGTCCGTCTTCCCAGGGGCTAAACATTGGGGGGAGTATAGGCGAAGTTACGGACGAATTGATGAGCCAATTTTTAGGTTTGGACAAAGAATAGGTAAGCCTTCGACCATGAGGCCCACCTCTTCACGATAAGTCAATGTAACCATATGATTTCATTGAATTTGTCAGATCAGCGCAGGTGCGGTGAGCAAAGAGAGGAATGGCTTCAATGCCGGGAAACTAATTCTTAGAATTGCAGGAGATCGGTATGAATTAGATTCCCTAACAAAAAACGGGCAAAGTCTGAGCCATTTCGCGCTATCGGCTTCACTTGAGCAGGAGAGGCAAAGATTGATAGAGATCGATGCGACCATTGCCACCAAGATTATTGATCTGCTTGGTTTTGGAAAGCCCGTTGATTACATCGCCAGGTTTCGCTGTCGGCTTTGCCTGTAAGACGAGCGATGCCGCGCCGGACACCATTGGGGTACTAAAAGAAGTTCCCCATGCAGCGGCATAGAGACCGCCGGGGAAGGTGGTGATCACACCTTCACCAGGCGCGGCAAACAGGGTCACACCAGATCCGTAGTTCGAAAACAGGCTGCGCTGGTCATCGTTTGTTGTCGAAGCGATTCCGAGCACGCCACCCTGAGCTGCGGGATAAACCAGCGTTTTGAGTCCGTCATTGCCAGACGCCGCAATCACCGTGATGTTCTTACCCAGCGCATATTGAATCGCACTCTGGATGATCGGCGAAGGCTGGCTCATGCTGAAGCTCATGCTGATTACGTTGGCCCCATGATCAGCAGCGTAGTAAATCGCGCGAACCAGATTTGCAAGCGTGGTATTTCCGTCGGCGGTAAAGGCCTTTAAAGGCATGATCTTCGCCGTTGGGGCGATGAGGTGAACCACTCCGGCAACCATCGTGCCGTGTCCGAATTCGCCCAGGGCGGGATTGGACATCTGGTCGATGATCACGCCGGTCGACTGGCTCAGGATTGCCGCCGTTGACGCATTCACCATCACTACGCTTTGCGTGGAATCGATGATGACGCCCGTTGACTGCTGCAGAGTGGCAGCGGTGACAGGATCAAGGTCAGCCAGCTCATTTCCACCCGCGGCATCTCTGGTGAAGTCGTATCCCGGCAGCAGAACGCCGGCTAGCGCCGGGTGGCTCAGGTCCGCGCCGGTGTCAATCACGGCGACCACGCCTGCCCCAGTCAATCCAGTGGCGGTTCTGGCATCATTAAGCCGGATGACGCTCGCGGCTGTCTGGTTGACGTAATTACTCGGAACCGTGCTCCCGAAGTAAGAAATCAATGTCCGCCCGGGCAAGCCATCAATGATCACGCCCGTCGACTGTGTCAGGGAGGGCGTTGTCAGGCCGCTCAACTCCGGGAAAGTCACGGAGCGCTCCGGCTCAAAGCCGACGACAGCCAGATCTTTTTCTACTTCCACTTCAACTTCATTTGCATCGCTTGAGGCGGAAGTGACCAGGTAAACACAGTTCGTGCCGTCTACCAGCTCTTTTACGACGGTCAGACCGTGGGAAGTAAGGACCGATTGGAGATTGGTCGGGTTAACGGTGAGGATATAGTTGGTCTGCGCTGCTGCGGGAATCGCAAGCGCCAGCCACACACCGAACATTAGAAGTGTACGCAGAATCCTCATCGTCGATTTTCCCTAAGACAAAAAGAGCAATCAGGCCTGGGGGCCTGATCCGAGCTTCACTTCCAGTTCCTGCCCCTTGTCTTCCATTGGCACCAGTAAGCGCAGTTCCTCGAAAGGAACATATTCCATCTGGAACTCGCCAAACGAATTACTGATAGAGCGGGATACTTCCTGGGCGCCCGCGAACAGGATGACAGGCAGATTCGACATCACTTCTTCGGGTGACTTTTGATTTGCGATCTGACCTACCAGCACCATGCTGCTGGAACCCTTTTCATGCTCGAACCGGAGATCTACGGAATAATCGCCCGCATGGAACAGGACATGGCGGCTGATCTGGTGCGTGCCGCGAACGCCTGCCGGCAGGGGATCATTCAGACTGTCAAATGACAGCACTGCCAATACCTTTTCAAATGCTGACCGCCGAGATTCCCGTCCCAGCGTCGCCAGCGCCTTTACCGAGCGCTCAGCGTAGTGCGGAACCTCGAGCAGGGACTCGCGGGAACATACCGTGGCAAACTTGGCCATCAATCCCTGCAGCCGTTCGCACCTGGAGCATCCGGCTTCGAGATGTTGCTGCATCTCGCTCCTTTGCTCGGGCGAACCGACTTCCCTGACGTAATCGGCCCACTCTGTAATATCGAAATGACGCGCGGCTTGAGGCATATTCAATCTTTTTCGTCTCGGTCTTTCTTTATAAGGGGAACGCGGCTTCCGGGTCCACGTTCCCCTTTAGCAGTCGACGGATGAGCCTGCTTCTGTACATAAAGAGTGAAGGGGTACCCGAAAAATATACTTTGCCGAAAATTTTCTCTTCTTTACGTAACTTTACCTACCATGGAAAAGGCTGCCCAATAATACGGGTGCGGCCTTTTCTCACGCAGGCTGATCACAGCATCACGTAAAGCATTGGATTTATTAGAGTTACTCTCATAGCTACGATAAAAATCGCGCATAAACTCCGCCGTGCTCTCATCGTGAACCTCCCACAAGCTCACCAGCAAGCTCCGGGCCCCGGCATACAGAAGGCCGCGAACAAGGCCTATCAGCTCGTCGCCGCCGATCACTACATTCATTCCGGTTCCGCACCCGCTCAAAGTTACCAGTTCGGCGTCGAGTTGGAGGCGGTACAAGTCGAAGAGGCTGAGCATTGACTGGCCCAGCCGGATCGAAGAAAACATGGGATTGTCCTGCCGGAAGTAGCCGTGGGTCGCTATGTGAATGAACCGGCTCCTGGGCCCATGGGTTCGAAGCTGTTCTTCCGTGGCTTCATCCCCAAGAAACAACCTTGAGGGTTTCATCGTCTCCGCCACAAAGCGCCCTTCCTCCGCAATATGAGGTGCGCGAGCATCCGGAACGGCCAGCACCAGCGTGTCGTTACTGCTGCCGTTGTAAGGCTTGCCCTGGCAAAGTGCGAATATGCTGCCGCTCGGCGCGTACGAGATTGAGAAATCGTCTATCAGATACCGATTTCCGTCGAACAGTGCATGGAATGGCAGATAGTGCAGGAATGTGTGCGGCACAATGACCAGGTGCTTCGACCTCAGGTGTTCCCGTACCGGGGCGATCAACAGCTGGTAAATCTCTTCCAAATGGGCGCGCGTGGCCCGAAAAAGTGTGTTTTCTAGAGGCCGGATGTAATCTTCGCCCAACCGAAACTTCGCCAGCTGGAGTTGCAGAAGCCGCAGCTTCTCGCGCACGGCTGCGACTCCCGCAACCGGGACAATTCTGAGCGACTCGCGATCCATCACGCAGATATAAAACTGGTCGCGCGCGGCGTAAAACTCCAGGAGCATCGCGTCTTCCGGAATCGTTGCCTGCACCTGCGCGGCGGAAATCGAAGCAGCGCTCTGCATGTCGGCATATTCGCGATCGACGTTCTGAATTTGCGAGAACACCCGCACCATTGCATCTTCATAACTGCGACTTTGCTCCCGAAGTTGCCGGATGCGATCACGCGATCCGCCACCAGGCAGCAACTCCTCAAGTTCGATCTGATGGTAGGTCCAGTTGAGTTTCTGCTGTAGATCCCTGAACTGTCCCATGCTGGGAGAATTCTGGACCGATCTGGGCGAAACTTCCGACGATCGAAACGCAATCAGGTCCGCCAGACTGCGGGATTTCGCCTGCTCAATGTACGCGAACGTGTCGTGCTCAGTGCACGAACGCGAATGCACGGCCAGTGATGTGATCACCAGTCCTTCGTACACATCCAACTTGTTCTTCAGGAAGGCTATCTTGAGTTCTTCCTTGCCCAGAAGGCTGCGGAGGTCTTCGAGTTTTTTGTAAGCCTTCTCATACGCTTGTCGCGCCAGCTCGGTATTTCCACTGGCCTCCTCCGCCTGCCCAAGCATGAAATAGGCCTGGTAGGCCGCCGGCGATTCCACATGCAACAATCTCGATAAGGCGGAGCTGCAATACCGCCTGGCCTCCTCCGGGTCTGACGCGCGAATCTCGATGGCCGCCAGCAAGAGCTCACAGAGCGCAGCTTTTGCTGGTAGAACTGATCCACGGAAGTACTTGAGCGCCGCCAGGGCGAGATCTTCGGCATCGTCGTTCTCGCCCGCTTCGTAAAGCACAAGCGCCTTGTAGAGGTCGATCAGCGGCGGCCAGAGCTGGTTTTGTTCCTTGACGAACAGTTCGCGCGCTTCGTCGAAGATGGTCAGCGCGTCTTTGTAATGCCCTTCCTGGCTTATCGCGATCGCGGAGAATGTGGCAGCTTTGGCAGCCTCGTACCGCATGTTGAGATCGGTGAACGCATGAAATGCCGAACGGGCCAGCGCTTCCCCACCTTCAGTGAGGTTCAATTCCAGGTAGATCTCTGACTCGTCAAGATCACACAGCGCCTGATGGTAACGATCATTCAGTTTTTCGCAGACGACTCGTGTTTTGTCGTACAGCTCGATCGCCTTCAGGTACTCGCCGCGCATGTAGTGCAAATAAGCAATGTTGTAATCCGCCATTGGCACCAGCAGCGTGAAGCCGTGCTCCTCAGCGAAGCGGCGGGCCTGGAGATAAGTCTCCTGCGCGCGGGAAAACTCGTTCAGGCTGATGCAACAGACCGCGATATTGCGCAGCACGATGGCAATATCACCCGGTTCCCCAAATTGCTGAAAACCCTTATAAGCCCGCTCGTAAAGGTGCAGGGCTTCGTGAAAGCGGTCCTGGCGGTAATAGATGTTTGCCATGTTGCTCGCCAGCCGGGCCAACCGCAATTCGTCGTGGTTCGCCTGAAAAATCTCCTGGGCGCGAGCGGCAAGCTTCAGCGCGCGGTCATACTGGCCGTCATAGATGAGGCTTTGCAGGGCCGCGCTGATGGTGCGCGCCATCTCCAACTCCCTGCCCTGGGCCTCAAAGCTGTCGATCGCCGCCTGATATTCAGCAATGGCCTGGCGGTACTTCCCCGTGAGATACAGGACGTGGCCGGCGGCGCGCAAGGATTGCCCTTTCGCGTACGCATCATCCGTTGCCGCGGCTATCCAGCCAATCGCCTCCGCAAAGCGAGATACCTTTGCAATGTCCACTCGCGCCGATTCCACAACTCCGGCATATAGCGCGTCAACAAGCGAATCTGAGAACTCGGAGCGATGGGAAAGCAGGAACTGCCGCCGCTGCTCTTCGTCAGCAATCGTGGCGAGTTCGGCAATCCACTGCGCGGATTGCGGTGCGGCTCCTTGATCGCCCATCAGAATCCCAGCTCTCCAAGGATCTTTTGCAGACGGCTCAGGCATCGACCCCGTATGAACCCGATGGATCCGGTGGCCAGCCCGAGCTTCTGTGCCACTTCGTTGTAGGGAACGGGAGGTTGTTCGAAGAACAGCATGCGGACAAGTTCGGCGCAGCGGGGAGTCAGCTTCTGGATTGCATCGCGGACGACCTGTTCTTCCTGGATTTCCTGCATCACCTGCGGAGGCGCGGCGGCAATATCTTGGGCGACTTCCTGCTCCATTGCATCAAGTTCCACGTCCTGCCCGCGTTGCTGCCTCTTGTGGTGAAAACACTTGTGCGTTGCTACCGTGATGAGCCACGAACGCAGCGATTCAATCTTGCGCACCTTGGCAAGATTGGTAAACAGGTCGACACACACGCTCTGGAAGATGTCGGCAGCGTCGTCCGGGCTCAATCCGTACTTTACCGGCACCGAATAGATCAGCCGTTTGTATTTATCGATCAGGCGGTTCCAGGCTCGTTCATCACCGTTCAAACAATCCTGGACCAGTTTTTCATCTTCCGCTGTGGTGTCTTTTGCTCCTGGTAACGTTATGGTGTTGGCGTTGTCGTCCATCAATGATTTCCGGCGGGGGTGCGCCAATAAATCTCATCTGCGTTCCATAGAAGATAACTATCAATTATAGCGGGGCGCAAATTACCAAGGTCCGCCTGGGCTCCTCCCAGAATGTTCGGGCTTACCAGAAACACAACCGGCAGCTCCCGTCCCATGATCTCCTGCACGCGATCGTAGAGTTTTTTTCTCTTCGCGTGATCGAGGGTAATTAGTTGCTGCGCCATCAGGTGGTCCAGTTCCGCCTGCCATGATCCGAGCGCGGGTTTCTCATGCAAGTGCCAGAGATGGAGCGGGCCATCCGATGTAACAAAGGTCATATCCGGATTAGGATCGTCGTCCGGCCCGGAAAGACCCATAACCGCTGCTTCGTAGTCATGCGAGTTTTGGATTCGGTCCAGCATGGATCGAAATTCCATCGTTACAACATGAGCGTTAATACCCAACGCTTTCAGGTCAGACTGGATGAGAGTGGCCATCTGGCTGCGCAGCGCATTGCTGGCGCTCGCCAGAATCGTAAATTCCACAGGCTTTCCCTGCGTATCGAGCAGGGAATCGCCCTTCCATGTGTAACCGCCGGATTTGAGCAGTTCCCTTGCCTTGGCAACGGAGTATTCCGGCGCTTGTACTGTGGCATTGACCCACTGCTTCTTTCCCGGCGTCACATGAGTGGCTAGGGGTGTTGCTCGATTCTGGTAGACGAGGCGCACCATGGCCTTGCGATCGATGGCCATCGAAACAGCCTGGCGGAACTTCAGGCCCTTGAACCAAACCTGTCGCCGCGCGACTTCGGGCAGTTTAGCCGTATCGTCATTCAGGTTGAAGAGCAGGAAGTTGTATTCCATCCCGGGGCCGGCATCGTATAGGTTGTAGTGGCGTGCCTGCTGCTCCGGCATAAGAGCCGCATAGTTCTCGGCGCTCAGCGGAGCGATCACCTGCGTATCATTCGCCTGGAACCGCACAACCTGCGCGTCTCGGCTGGGTACGATCAGGAATATAAGTTCATCGAGATAGGGTAACTTCTGTCCCTTGCTGTCAATCTTCCAGTAGTACGGATTCCGCTCCAGCACAATGCGATCGCCGGGGCTTGCCTGCTTCAGTCGGAATGG
>DATAEJ010000164.1:0-6730 GCA_036258095.1 Candidatus Angelobacter sp.
CGTGTGAGTTCTTTGCATATCTTTTGCAAGACGAGATCACCCACACTGTGGCCGTGAGTGTCGTTGATTCGCTTGAACTGATCGAGATCGATCATCAGCAGACCATAGTTGCGACCGAAATGAGTGCGGTCCTGCAAGGCCTGCTGGACTTTGTGTTCTGTGTAATAGCGATTGGGCAGACCGGTGAGAAAGTCACGAAAAGCGAGTTTTTCGAGCTCGAGCACACGGCGCTCCGTTGCTTTGGCTCGGGTCAGGTCGCGAATGACTTCGACGGCACCAATCAATTCTCCGTTGCGGTCGTGGACTGCAGAGACCTTTAAGTGCACAGGAATGCGATGGCCCAATTTGTGACGCAAAAACGTCTCGCGCTCCCAGCCTCGCGAAGCGGTCTCTGGATTGAGAGGTGAGCAAGCGTCCGTGCACAGAACACAGCCTGATTCATCGGAGTGAGCAAGGAAGTTATCCCAGCACACGCGGCCGAGGACCTCCTCAGCGGTGTAGCCGGTGAGATGTTCGGCGCCGCGATTCCAGTATCGGACTTTGCACTCGGTGTCGACGAAGTAAACACCATCGTAAAGGCTATCCAGCACGAGCTGGGGCAGAATGCCAGCCAGCTCGTCAGGCCCATGCCCACTGCTGTTATCTTTGCTTGCGGGGCGCTTTTTCATGCATTCGGACGGTCGAGGGAGGGCTTGAGCTTACAAATTTCGCCCTCTTCAGGATGTGACGACGATCACAGTTTTTCGCCTTAATCGTTCGCGCGCAAATTTGTGTGCTCGATCCATTATGCACCTTGAGTAGCGAATGTGAGCTCCACGGGTCGTTGTCTATAGCCGGGAATTGCACGCTGCTTGCAGGCCTTGAAGTGAGCGACCAAGGGCTGAAGATAGTCATGGAATGACCTATAAGACATGCCCAGTTCGGCCTTGCTGCGGGTGTTGTCAAGTGCGGACATCCAGCGGCCGCTGAACGGAGAACAGTCTGTCAAGAGACCTTCGCGTTCCAGATTCTCGCGCGGCACTCGGATAATTTGTGCGGCAACGCCGCACGCGCCTGCCAGAAGTTCCAGGAAGTCGAACAGTGACAACGTGTCATCCTGGCCGATGTTATACGCGCGCCCTTTCGCCTGCGAGTGCTCGCTCGTTTTCAGAATGGCTTCGACGACGTCATAGCCGTAGACGTGGCGAAGCGGCAAACCGGGATCGTCGGGAATGAGGACGGGGCCGCCGTCCTGCAGACGAAGAAAGTAGCCGTATACACGATCGTAGTGGTCGCGCTCGCTGTTGACAATCGGCAACCTGAGGCTGGTGAATGGAAACATCCTTTCGCTCCAGCCGCGCGCGAAAGCATTTTCGGCCTGGCGCTTGTCGAACCCGTACTGCCAGTTGCCATGCTCGTACTCATCCTCGCGCGGAGGCTCAGGAATCGTCGGGCCGGTATAGTCTTCCTCTTTGAATGGGCGCTCCAGGCCGACCCGTACGAGATAGACCTGACCGGTGCTTAAGAAAACATAGTGGCCCACGTGACCCGAGAGGATCTCGATCGCCGCCTCGGCATCGGGGCCGTTGTACAAGGTGGTGTCGACCACAAGATCAAAATCACGCCCGCGGACGGCCGCGTGAAGCTGGCCGGCATCGCTGCGATCAGCGACGAGCCTTTCGACGGAGCGAGGAAGATCGATGGAGGTGATTCCGCGGTTCAAAACGGTCACGGAATCACCGCGCGCGAGCAGCGCCTCCACGATTGAAGGCCCGAGATTGCGCGTGCCGCCGATAATCAGAGTCCGTCTCATGCGCGTTTCCTAGCGAGATACGGTGAAGTAGAAGGCATTGTTTCCTGTTCTGAGATCCTTGCCATAGATGAATGTTGCTCCCACACCCAGGACGCGCACGGTGGCCTGGCCGCCTGCATCCCATAACCATTTTGTGGATTGCGGGCCCGAGATTGAATTGGAGAGTTTAGCCGTGTCAACAAAGGGCCCCATCTTTACCGTGATCAGGCCGTTGCTGTAGAGGATTTTGTCCGTCTGCCAGTTGGAGAGGAAGTAGCCGCGCACCAGCGGCGCGCTTCCCTTTCGTCCGTCACGCGTGCCGATGTGGGCGCGTAGCCAGAGATTATTGTCTCGCTCCACACCGACCATGTATAGCTCGTCGAACGGTAGCTCGCCGGCCGCGGTACCGGCGCTCAGGCCCCAGTCTGTCTCGTAATCACCACCTCGCGCCTGGGGAAACCAATGCGCGCGGATTCCGCCCTGAAATTTGGCAAACGACTGATTGGGTTCGGACCAGAGGCTTGCGAAATCAGACTTCAACAGAACGTCCGTTGACGCTCGATGTACGGCGGAGCGCCAAAACTGGTATTCGAGCCCTGCCGTCTGTTTCAGCTGAGAGCCTGACGCCAGCAGTGGCGGCGATAGCGCAAGGCCGGGCTGCACATTGCGAAAGTCGCGGTGAGAAAGTTCAGCGCCCAAGGTCCAGCGCCAGCGCCACCCAATCAGCCTGCTGAGCTCTGCGTTAAAGTGCTGTCGGCGCAGATTTGTGGAAGCCAGCAACGGCGCTTGACCCGTGAAGCTTTGCCGGACTTCCCAGTTTTCGTTGAGCTCACCGCCGGAAAGTTTGTAGCGCCATGCGGGATTGCCGCGCAACGGTCCGGAGATTGAAGCCACATAGCGGCGCTTGTCGGGATCCCAGCGAAAAATGCTCGCGATGTTGATCGCCGAGCGGTGGAGGTTGTCATATTCGGGCGTGACTTCCTGGAAAGGCAATCCGCGAAAAGTTTGCAACAAGGCTTCGAGCTTGCTGTTCCCTAACCGGTTGCGCTCGGCGGCACGAAACTCGGAATCGAATGAACCGTCCTCGCGGGCATCGAGTTCCAGCTGGTACGAGGGGAAAACTCCGAGCAAGTCCAAGCGGGCGCGCGTAGCGCGCAGCTGATCCAGTTCAAGAACGCTGGCAGGACCGTATGCAAATGCGTGATCGAGGAGCGCAGGCCTGATGCGCAATGGCGTACCGTTTCGCAAACTGGCGATCCGCGGCTTGCCGGTTCTATTCCAGTACTGGACAGCCGCCTCAAGGTTTCCGGCCAGAAAATAGAGGGTTCCCGCGAAGTCGTTAGAGTAGTTGTCCCCTGGATCCAGCCGGAGGGCGTTATGAATCCACCTCAGCGCTTCGCGCTGATCGCCCTGCTTAAAAGTGATGCCGGCTAGTTCGACAGGAAATCTTTTGTCGCTGGGATCGAGTTTACGGCCGCGAAGCATGGCAGAGCGGGCTTCCGGCCAGCGCTCCGCGCCGGCAAAAGCAAGTCCGAGCGCGTATTCCTGCCCGGCAGAACGAGTGGGCAAAGGCCCAAGCTGTTGAATGATGTCCTGCCAACGTTGCTGTTGTACCAGGGCGTCAACAGAAGCAGGCGCCTGCGCCGGCAAAGTCGCCAGCAAAGACAAAAAGATGGCCGATAGTATTACGATGTGACGCAGGAAGATCTTCAAACCCTCAACCGAGAATTGCTCAAAGATTGTAATTAACGGAATGTTCAGTTTGGACTCACAGGGGATTTCGGCACGGCGAGGAGCGTCCAATTTTTCGTTGCTTTCCACTGCTGCTCGAAATCGGTGCGATCGACCTTCAAGAGTTTGCGTTGTGCCGGATCGTTGAGGATCACGACGTGCTCCGCGGGATCGATTCCGGCAACGACTACGTAGTGAAGAGCGGTCTCGCCGGTGATTGGCTTTAGGGCTGCGATCAATGGGCGCCCTTTGGAGAGGTGCTGGGCAAGATCGTCCCACGCGCCACGAAATTCAAATACGGCAAACCCGTGCTGCTCAAGATAGCGCTTCAGGTCGGAGGCGTAGATGCCATGCGCGTTGCTGGAAAAAAGGGTTTTCTGAATGGTGTCCGGGGCGCTGGCAGGATCGGCAGGAAGCGATTGCTGCCCGCTCCAGTACTGCATGACCATGGAGATCACGGCAGAACCACAGCCGTCTTTCTGCTGTTTCACGAAGGGAACATCAAGCCAGATGCCGTTGCTTCCCGCAAAAACAATGCCGCAGAGGACAAGAAGCACTCCAAGCCTCTGCGGCAAAAGACGCGACATGAATCGGTTAACGCACAGCAACGATGATCAGAATCAGAACGGCTACAGCAAGAATGATCAAGACCAGATCGCGCTCAGTAAGGTTTCCCGCAGCAAAATCAGCCTGGGCTTTATCTGCCTTGGCTGCGAGCTGCGCCAGTTCATCACTGCTCAAGGTTGATACGGCAGTCTTTACCTGCTGCGGATCAACGTTGGCCGACTTCATGGCTTTCTGAGCGACGGGCGTTGAGAGGAAATTCTGGACAGTCTCCAGGTTATGTTGACGGACCTGCGAAGCGGCAACAGCCTGGTGCTGCAGGTCAGCGGGAGAAACCACATGGCTCTGTGCCATGAGGCCCATGGGAACAATGAAGAGTGTAACTAGAACAAGGGCAACCACACGCAGTACCGATTGCCGCGATTCAAAATGCATAGTTTCGGCTCCTCCAGGGATGTTCCGGCCAGTCGTGAAGAGTATAAACGACCTAAGCGGTGAATCTGCACTCGCGGAAGGGCTTGACCTGTGGAATATCGCCGCGGCTAAAGGATATAGATCAACGGGCATGGAGGCGGCAACCCAGGAGGAATCGCAAACCCTGCGCGAAAATTTGCGGCTCTGGAGCGTAAACCGATTTACCGGTCCCTGCGTAACTCCCCTATCCTCAAGTGCCGTACCATGCCCGTGATAAGTCCCAGCCGTGGACTGAGACTTATTTCATGCCCTCGCCGGCCTGGGTTCCGGCGGCGGGGGATAACTGGAGTGCGTACTTCTTGCCGGAAAAACGCAGCGTAGTCAGTTCACGGCTGCCATCACTGCCGCTCTTCAGTTCGGCAGAATCCTGGTCTGCTTTCGAATTGAGCTGAACCAACTTTGCCGGAACGGTGGCCAGGGTCTTTCCATTCTTTACGATGTTGACCTGTACATCAGGACCGGTTCCATCCCACTTGGCGACGTACTCACCTGCCGGAAGTTGTGTGCCGCTGACCTGAGTGGGTGAGGAAAGTTGAAAACTGCCCTTATGAGCATCACTGGCGAACGCCGTGCCTGCAAGGAAAATGCTGACTGCGAGAATTGCCTTTGATATCGACGCTGACTTCATGAACTGCTCCTCTTCTGTGCCCGGAAACGCCGGGCTCGGCTGGAGGCGGCCTTTCAATCGAGTGAATGAATTGCTTGCATTTCGTGAACCAAGGCCTACAATCATCCACCTGGGGACAGAAGAAGCAGGCGCAGCAATGCGCTCGTTTCTGCCGGGGATTGTGCCCGTCCGGGCCGCCAAACCGTGGGCGAGTACAATCCCGCTGTCCCCTTATCTTTTCGAGCCGCGCATTTCACACGGCCCTCACCTCCTGATACGTCTCGGCTGATGCGGAGGTTTCATCAAAACTTGCCCATTTAGACGACTGCGCGAAATTGCTGTTAGCTGTTTGCAAACTTTTCATGGGTGCGAATGACACTGCCCATTTGCGCACACCACGTGTTCGAAAGTGAACGCTGGTGCGGTTGGTGAAGTATGTAATCATTTCCAAACATGCGTCTCAGCTGCACTCTTGCGACTCCCAGAACCTTGCTCAGTTTTGTCCTTCATGGCAGTGCACAGGAAATAGCACGCAGCGGACCAAACGCGTCTCTCGCAGCGGTACGAAAGGCGTTGGTATTGATTACGAATATGGAGGGTCGTTGCGTGAGGAATCGCGTTCTTCAGAGTTGATGGCGGCTCGTTCGTTTAAACTTGACCCATGTGCGGACGTTACCGGCTGACAGCCAAGGAGCGTTACATTGCCGAACACTTCGGCGTGGATGAAGCCGAGGTGCACTGGAGCGCGCGCTACAACCTGGCGCCCACGCAGGAGGTGGCAGTGATCCGCCAGGACCGCAAAGAACCGAAGCGGCACTTTTCGCTGATGCGGTGGGGGCTGATTCCCTACTGGTCCAAAGATGCTTCAATTGCAGCGCGCACAATCAATGCAATGGCGGAAACCGTAGCGGAAAAACCTACATTCCGCGATGCGGTGAGAAAAAATCGCTGCCTGATTCCGGCGGATGGGTTTTACGAATGGAAAAAGCTGGGTGCGAAAGAGAAGCAGCCTTACAACATCGGGATGAGAGATGATGGGCTGTTTGCGTTTGCCGGGCTCTGGGACCGCTGGAAAACTCCAGGCGGAGATATATGGGAGACGTGCAGCGTAATCACCACCGATGCTAATTCCCTGCTGCAGCCCATCCACACTCGCATGCCGGTGATTCTCAAGCCAGAAGATTATGATTCATGGCTCGATCCCGGAATTCAGGACCCCGTCCGCGTGGAAGACCTGCTGAAGCCCTTCGATGCACAACGGATGAAAATTTATCCCCTCAGCTCGCGGGTCAGTAATGTGAATAACGACGATCCGGAATGCATCCGCGAGGTACCGCCCGCAGCTGAGGCCGCGCCGATGCTGTTCTAACAGGCGCAAACCGGCACGGCGGCATTCACACCGCGCTCTTTAGCTGACAAAGCCATGATCGTGTCCTGACGCACAGGCGGTCACCATTGCAGCAGAACGACGCCGATGGCGACGAGGGTGGCGGCGGCCCAACGTCGGGCGCCCACGTCTTCTTTAAGCACGTGCTTGGCGAGGAAGGTCTCGAGTGCATAGCTGATTGCCGTGGCGGGAATGG
>DATAEJ010000165.1:0-41517 GCA_036258095.1 Candidatus Angelobacter sp.
TCAATCAACAGCCCCGAACCAGTAACCCCCTGCTTAACTCATTTTGAGACCGCTTTAATCACCAAGTACCGCCACCGCTGTAAGATTGCTCTAGCCATGTCCCACGAGCTTTACGCCCGCGCCGGTGAACTTGCCGCTCAGCGGCGGCCGTTCGCAGTTGCCACTGTCGTGCGCGTGGAAGGTTCTTCCTCGGCAAAGCGCGGAGCCAAGGCCATCATTGACGACCAGGGCAAGCTGATCATGGGATGGGTTGGCGGAGGCTGCGCCGAAAGCGCCGTTCGCTCCGAGGCTCTCAAGTGCATCCGCGCGGAAAAACCTGCTTTGATCTCGCTCGACATGCAGGACGAGGTTCTGGGAGTCGGCATGCCTTGTGGAGGGATGATGGACGTCTATATCGAACCGGTAGTCCCGCAACCGGAGTTGATCATCGCCGGCCACGGCCGCATCGCTGAAACGCTCGCCTCTCTCGGCCACCTGATGAACTTCAGCGTAACCGTGCACGATCCTTCAGCCGAGAAAGCGAACTTTCCCACTGCTCAGCGCATAATCAACCGCGACTTCGATGTAAAGGAAGTCACCTTCGGCCCGCGCACCTTCGTCGTGATCGCTACGCTCCACAAAAACGACCATCTCTGGCTGCAACGCGCTCTCGAAGGCGAAGCAGCCTACGTTGCGCTCGTCGCCAGTGCGCACCGTTCCCGTCTGGTACTCGATTACCTGCTGGCCGAAGGCATTCCTGCTGGAAAAGTCGAACGCGTCTGGGCGCCCGCCGGCCTCGATCTCGGCGCCGCTACTCCCGAAGAAATCGCCCTGAGCATCATGAGCCAGATGGTCAGCGTTCGCCGGGGCAGCAGCGTCAAGCCGCTCAAAAGATCGCCGCACGCGGAAGCCACCGCCTCAGGCGAAGCCACAGCGGCGGCTGACAAAGTTATCCGTCAGTGCGAGACGAAGTAACCTTCACCATCTCCGCCGCAATGCTCAGCGCAATCTCTTCCGGCGACTTGGCCCCAATCTCAATTCCCGCCGGAGCATGAATCTGCTTTAGCTGCCCTTCAGAAAACCCCTGATATTTCAAGGCTGTGAGCACTTCTGCACTTCTCTTCTTGTTGGCAAGCAGCCCGATGTACCTCGCATCCGTTCGCAAAGCCTCTGCCAGCGCCTCTTCGTCGCATCGTCCGCGGCTCGCCACCAGTACGCACTTCTCTTTCGAACCAAGCAGCGAAAAATTTAGTTTATGCAGCACCGCGTCCGCATAGTAGAAATCCTCTAGCCCGAGCAGGGGGTCCACAACCGTTACCTGCATCCCAAGCACGCGGGCCAGTTCCGCAAGCGCAACCGCCACCTCATCATTGCCGATAATCACCAGCTCTCGATGGCTTTCTGCGTTTTCCCCTGGTTCCCTTGGTTCAATTTCGAGTTCCGGGAGCTGCACTGCCGCCGCGTCAGCGTCATCCTCCGGCGCCAGCAACCGCAGATGCCGCACGTCATCGGGCGCGTCAATGTCAATGAGGACTCCGATATCGTTGACCGGCAGCTTATGGATTCCCTCCACGTGCGTCCCAAAGATCGCCCGGCAACCCACATCACCGCTCAAGCCCATCACCTCCGGGAAAACACTCCGGCCCAGCAGAACCGGATTGCCGCGGAATCCGTTGTACAGCGGAATGGTGATCTGCGCGCCCGTACGCCGGCGGCTTTCCACAATGGCGCGCAACGTTCGCGGTCGCACGAACGGCTGGTCCGCCAGCACGATCAGCGCCGCCTCCATCTCAGGACTGACCGCCGCCAGGCCGGTCCGCAGCGATGTTCCCATGCCCGCTTCATGACCAGCATTCACTACCACCTTCAGCCCGTCCGTCAAAATCCGGCTGCCAATCTCTTCCGCGTTCGCTCCCAGCACCAGCACAATCTCGCCGATACCTGCCTCGCGCACGTTCCCCAGCGTATGCTCCAGCAGCGTCTTGCCATTCAGCATCAGCAACTGCTTGGGCTGGCCCATCCGGCGCGACGAGCCCGCAGCCAGCACAATCGCGGCCACTGGGGCGGCAGCGGCTTTCTTGTTCGTATCCATTTTGTCCCTTATCTTAATTAAGGAAAGGGAATGGATGCAGAAGGTTGAACAGCCCGAGCCGTGGCTTCGCGGCACGTTGAATGAAGTCCCCGCGGTGCAGCGGGCCGTGCTGCACGCCCTGGAACTTGCCCGTGAAGACCTGGAGCGCTGGACGGACGGGCTGACGGACGCCGAACTCAACGCGCGCCCGGGCGGCATTGCACCCGTTGCCTTCCACCTGCGCCACATTGCCCGCAGCGCCGATCGCCTGCTCACCTATGCCGAAGGCTCGCAGCTATCGCCGGAACAGCTTCAGGCGATGAAATCCGAGCTTGCTCCCGGCGCAACCAGGAATGAATTGCTCGCCGAACTCGTGGTTGCAATCAGCAAGAGCGCACGCCGTATCCGCGCTTTTTCCGCCGATGAGCTTGACGACCGGCGCAAAGTCGGCCGCAAGGAACTGCCCACTACCGTGGGGGGCCTTCTTGTTCATGTCGCCGACCACACACAGCGTCACGTCGGCCAGGCAATCACAACGGCAAAGATTGTGATGGCTCAGAGGGAAGATTGATTTATCGATTGCTTCAGAGTTTGGATGTTCTCCAACTCAAATACAGGTATGCGAGTAATAGCATGGCGGAAAGTGATTAAAAAGCATCCATGCAGGCCAATAAAGCGCCAGCGGTGCTCCTAAGAGCAGCCACAACCCTCTCACCCTGTAGTCCCAAAGGCAAAATATGACCAGCAGCGTCCAAACAATCGCGCACGGAACGCTAACCGAAATTATCGCGGCATAATTGATAGGCATTCTGCCTCTTGGAATCATCCACCCTAAATAGGCAGTTACAAAAGACGCAGTAAGCGTGAGCCAATACTTTGCATTCGCAGTCATGGGCGAAAAGCACTTTAACACTGAAACGGTTTGAGACGGAAGTAGCAGCCACAGAACCGCAATAGAATCGAAACATCAAGCCGCGAGGTGTCCATGTCCGCATCGGACAACAATTCTTCCCTGCCCTCCCAGCCTGTGCAGCGAATTCTGGCCGCCGCCCAATTTGCCGCCCAGCAACACGCCGGGCAGCGCCGCAAAGGTCACGCCGCCGAGCCCTACATCAATCACCTGATTGAAGTAGCTGAGCTCGTTTCCGAATCAAGCGAAGTCGTGGACCCCAACCTCGTCATGGCCGCATTCCTGCACGACATACTGGAAGATACAAGTGTCACCGCAGAACAATTACGGGAACGCTTCGGCGAAGACGTAACCTCGCTCGTTCTCGAAATGACGGATGACAAGAGACTCCCGAAAGAACGTCGAAAAGAACTGCAGATTGAAAACGCTCCCAGGAAATCAGTGCGCGCGCAAACGCTCAAACTCGCCGACAAAATCTCCAACTTGCGCGCCATCCTCAACAGTCCGCCTCCGGACTGGAGTGCGCAGCGCAAACAGGAATACTTTGAATGGGCGCGACGCGTAATCTCCGGATTAAAAGCCCCGAACGAAACGCTCAAGCAGGAGTTTGATCGCATGTACGCGCGTAAATCGGAGCTCGCGGAGAAATAACGAAGGCATCTCCGCTCCACTCCGCTGCATCCGCCAGCTACTCTCGATTCATTCCCAAATCCAGCTCTCAATTCCGCTGAACTTGCATCGAAATTTGGAGACTTCGGTCTGTGTGGGATGCGAACCTTGGGACAAAACAAACTGGTGTCTTTTTTTGCTTCGTTTCTGCTGCTTGCGTCGACAACCATCGCTGCGCAGGAAAATACCAAACCAACCCGCCACTTCCGCCCCCATGTAAGTAATTCCGATGCTGAGGACGTGACCGTCTGGGATGTGCCCGCACAAGCCGCGCCAGCGAGCCGGCACGATCTGCTCATGATGCTGGCTGCGCGCGTGCGGCAGACTGAACTCGACTGCTCGCACCTTGTCCATGATCTCTTTCAGCGCGCCGGTATGGATTACGACTACGCTCCCTCCGACACTCTTTTCGACGGAATACCGGAATTTCATCGCGTGTACAAGCCACAGCCAGGTGACTTGGTCGTATGGCACGGACATGTGGGGATCGTTGTGAACCCGGACGATCACTCTTTCATCAGCGCCCTGCGCTCAGGCGTGAAGATCGCGCAATACGATTCCAACTACTGGAAAAGGAAAGGGACGCCCCGCTTCCTGCGCTATGCGGAAAGCAGTTCGTCCCCTGAAATTGCGCGAAGCCGTACCCGCTACGATTCGGGCGATTAGTTATCTTCCGGCAGCGACCGAGACCTGCTGCCGATCAGCCAGCTCTCTGTACCATGCGACGGTCCGACGCAGCCCTTCATGGAAGCTTACTGCAGGAGCATATTTCAGGTGTTTCTGCGCAAGACTGATGTCCGCGAGAGAGTGCTTCACGTCTCCCACGCGCGCCGGCGCATACTTCACGCGGCCTGAATAGCCGGTAATTTCCTGCAGCATTTCATAGGTCTGGTTGAGCGAGAAGCGCGTACCTGTAGCCACGTTGAACATCTTGCCGCAGACTTCTTCTTTCGGCGCAGCGCATGCCAGCAGGTTTGCCCGGACTGCGTTGTCGATGTAGGTAAAGTCGCGGCTCTGCTCACCATCACCGAAGATGGTTGGGGTCTCACCCTGGAGCATCTGCGTAATGAACTTGGCCAGCACCGCCGAATATTGCGAGTTCGCGTCCTGCCGCGGACCAAAGATGTTGAAGTAGCGCAGGCTCACGGTTTCCAGGCCGTATGCGGCAGAGAATGTCTGCATGTAATATTCGCCGGTGAGCTTCTGCACCGCATAAGGCGAGATCGGCTTTGGAATCATGCCTTCATGCTTCGGCAGCACCTCACTATCGCCATACGCAGAAGAGGAAGCCGCATACACCACGCGCCGCACGCCGGCATCGCGCGCCGCGATCAACAGATTCAACGTGCCTTCCACATTCACCGCATTGGTAAGTTTCGGCTCCGCCACTGACTTCGGCACTGACGGCAACGCGGCTTCATGGAAAACGAAATCGACTCCCTTACAACGTTCCGCCAGGGCGTCCGGATCCAGGAGCGTGCACTCGCGGAAATCCAGCTTGCCTTCGAGTTCGGCTATATTCTCGCGCTTGCCGGTAGCGAAGTTGTCGAGACCGCGGACGGTCTCTCCGCGTTCAATCAACGCTCTTGCAATAGCCGACCCGATAAAGCCCGCAACTCCAGTTACCAGATATCTAGCCATGGATGCTTTCCTCTTCCTGATGAACTTTGCTCACACAAAACGTACGGGCCGGCACGCGCCAGCCCGCATCATTGGAACCTAGTTGATCGCGCGCAGGCTGAAGTGGCGGTCCTGCGCAGGCGATAAACCATGCTGCTTGATTTTGTAGAGCAGCGCCTTATAGCTGATGTTGAGCTCTGCGGCAGCTACCTTGCGGTTCCAGTTAGCGTTTTCGAGAGCGCGCTGAATCTCCTTCGCCTCCGCGTCATCCTTAAGGCTGCGAACCAGCGCTTTCAGTCCTCCGCGCGCCGAACCGCCGCTGCCGCTCTCCTCTTCCGAGCCATCGCGGCCCCGCACCTGAAGTTCGTGCAGCACCAGTTCTTCGTTTTCCAGCACCAGGTAACGCTTCACAAAATTGCCGAGCTCACGCAGGTTGCCAGGCCAGTGGTAGCGCAGGCATTCCTTCACCAAACGGTCCGAGATGACCAGCGGGTTCTTGCCGAACTTCTGCGCCATGTTGTTCATGAAGTACGTCAGCAACAGCGGAATTTCCTCGCGACGCTCGCGCAGTGGCGGAATCGTCATGGTGAACGCATTCAGCCGGTAATAAAGGTCTTCACGCAGCCTGCGCTCCGCGATCGCTTTCTGCACGTCAATATTCGTGGCCGCCAGAATTCTTGCATCTGCGGTGAGGTTGGCCCTGCCACCCAGGCGGCAGAACGTTCCGTCCTGCAGGACGTGCAGCAGCTTCGCCTGCAGCGCGGCGCTCATCTCCCCGATTTCATCCAGCAGGATTGTGCCTTTGTGCGCCAGTTCGAACTTTCCCGGCTTCGGCTTGTTCGCGCCGGTGAATGCGCCGGCTTCATAACCGAACAGTTCGCTCTCCAGCAGGTCGGCCGGAAGAGCCGCGCAGTTGACTTTCAACATGGGCCGGTGCGCGCGGATGGACATCTTGTGGATCAGTCGCGCCAGGATCTCCTTGCCCACACCGCTCTCGCCCAGCAGCAGGACAGGCACATCCACTTTCGCGATCAAAGCCACCTGCGCCCGCAGCTGCTTCATCACCGGGCTGGCAGCAAGGAAGAAAAGGTCATCGTCCAGGTTCTCCACTACCTCGGTGCCTTTCACCGTGTAAGTGGCGGCCTGCTTGGTAGCTTCTGAGGCCTGGGTTTGCAGTGCACGCCGCACGGCCCCCTGCAACTGGGGTGCCTGGAAAGGTTTGGTCAGATAATCTGACGCTCCCAGCTTGATCGCCTGGACCACCTTGCTGGTGTCATTCAGGCACGACATCATCAGCACTTTCTGCTCCGGACGGATTTTCTTGCAGTTCTCCAGAGTCTGCAAACCGTCCATCCCCGGCAGCACCAGGTCGAGCAGAATCAGGTTAGGAGCCGAGCCGTTGCTCATCCGTTGCAGGGCTTCTTCCCCGCTGCTCGCCGTCTCCACGTGATAGTTGTCGATCTCAAGAAGTGTCTTGGTGTAACGAAGTATGCTTGGCTCATCGTCGACAAGCAGAATATTTGGCGCGCTCATTCTTTCCCTTCTCCTACCTGGTCTGGGACAACAGCACCGAAAAAGTGCTGCCCTTGCCCAGTTCGCTTTCTACCCAAATCAATCCGCCGTACGCTTCCACCAGCCGTCGTGCTATGGCCAGCCCCAGACCGGTGCCGCGCGCGGAAGATCCCGGAACTTGGAAGAAATCGTTGAATATGTTTTCGTGATGTTCGGGAGCGATGCCCGGCCCGGTATCGCCCACGTCTATACGGACCGCATTCTCAACCTTGCGGTCCTGTTTCCTTTCCATGTTGAACAGGAACTCTGACTGTGCCTTGCGCCGTTCCCAGAAGCACGGTGTAACACGCAGTGTTACCATGCCGCCCGGAGACGTGTATTTCAGTGCATTTTCGATAAGGTTGGAAACCAGGTGCTGCAGCTTGAGCGGTTCCATTATCACCCTCGGTTGCCGCCCCGCGGGCACATATTGGTAGCGAATCGATTTCTGCTTCGCCGCCGGCGCCCAATACTTGAAAATGTCCTGCAGTTCAGTGTTAACGTATGCGGGTTCGAATTCCGGCCGCTCTGTGCTGCCCTTTCCAGCTTTTCCTGCCTGTAATTCATTCAGCAGAAGCAGGTCTTGAATGAGCTTCTGCAATCTTTCCGCGCTTTCCTGGATTTCCGCGAGAACCTGTTTCTGCCGATCGTTGATGGGACCCAGATGCCCGCTGCGCAGCAGGTCGGTATAGCCGAGCATCACTACAAGGGGCGTTTTGAATTCATGGGCAGCAGAAACCAGAGGGAAAAAACCCGGCTGAGCATTCCCTTCGGCGGTCTTGCGCAGGCTCCGAGCCTGTTGCGGAGGATGCACCTCCACTACCTCGGAAGAGCATTCCGCTTTGTGCACGTCCGAGCTAAGCGACAGGTGGCACACTGGACACTGTGCTCCTTCGGCGTCGCCGTGATTACCCGCGTCTAACATTCATCTTCTCCGGACCTGGTTTCCCAACTGGAACACAAACTTTGTCTGCAAAAATGGTTGCTGACTCGTTCAGGGTCTTTGACCAGCAATCGTACGGAAATGACTCACCTTCTAGCGGTGACTTCCATCACTCGCGTGCGAGTTCCTGGTTTCGTCCGGGCTCGGGCATCAATCGTCTGGGCAACTATGCTGTGGCGCTCAAAAAGTCTGATCACCTGATAACAAACGCAGGCGCGATCGCTTTTCGGCAATCAAGGGGCTGGAATCACTTCGCGCACGCCACCTCGAGCCATGGATGGCAGTAACGCGTTCCTCGCTTTGGAAAGGCCGCTTATGGCACATTCTGCCCACGACCTCAGCCGGCGCGAGTCCTTCCGGCTTAAGAGCTTGAGTTTTCACTTCTCACCCCTTCCAACGTGTCCGATTCCGTCGATACGTTCGTTTCTTCGGTTAAAGGCCCAACTTGCGCCTGGGGTTTTTATCTGAACCGAAGCCCCGAAAGATCGTCCACTTGGCCAACAGATAGACTGCCATTAGTACAATCGATGCATGCACTATAGGACAATGCCCACCCCGAGTGCAACAGAAAAAGTGTAAAACTTTTCCTTTCAGCTCTCAATTGTGCAAAACCTTGCAAACCTGGCAGCTTTGGCTTCCTTTGTTCCTCAGTTATACACCTGGAAAGCCTCACTCAAACCGTTAAGTTTCAATAAATTAAAAGGAATCATAAATCAGCGTACTTGGCCCTGTGGTTGCACTCACACCCTGCTTTGGCTAACGTATGTCGACCCTTCAGGCCCAAATCGAGCCCTCGATCGCCCCAGACCTTCGCGCCCTTCCACACGCGGTCGATGTGCAGATGCACGACTCCTCAACTCAGCTGGAACAGCTTCGACCTGCATGGAACCAGCTGCTGCAGGCGGATTCGTCTGCTGCAATCTTTCTCACACCGGAATGGCTTCTTTCATGGTGGCACGCTTATGGAAACGGGGCCGCACTTCGCAGTCTCACATTTTCGTCAAAAGGCGAGTTGATCGCTTTCGCCCCAATGTATCTCGAAGCTTCCGGCGGGTTTCCTTCTTTCCGAACGCTACGCTTCATCGGCGCCCGGTCCGGCGATTCCGATGCGTTAAACATCATCACGGTCCCGGGGTACGAAGCTCAGGTCGCACGTGCTTTTGTGGACCATCTTCGCAGCCGCAGAGATTGGGACGTCTGCTCGCTCGAAACCCTGCCGGAAGAATCTGCCATGGCGGCGGCGATCAGAGGAGCGATCGAGCAGGAAGATTGGGAAGTCGCTGCACGACATCATGCTCACTCATACATTCAGCTTCCGTCTTCCTGGGATGGCTACCTGCAAACTCTGCAGCCAGGCTTTCGACCGCTGCTCACACGTTATCCCAAGCGGCTTAACTCGAGATATCAGGTCCGCATCACTCGATGTGAAGACCTCCCGTCACTTGAATCGCAATTAGAGCGGCTTTACGCGCTCCATCAGATGCGCTGGACTGGACGCGGAGAACCAGGCGCTTTCGCCGATCCTGCGCGCCGCAGTTTTTACAGTGCAATGGCGCGCCAATTTATGGATCGCGGCTGGCTCGAATTCTGGTCACTTGCCCTTGGTGATGAGGTGGTAGCTACACAATTCTGCTTCCGTTACGGAGACACAGTGTCGCTGCTGCAAGAGGGCTTTGATCCGAAATACACGGAAGAGAAGGTCGGGTATGCGCTACGCGCGCACGTGCTGCAGACCTTGATCAAGCAGGGGGTGCGCTGCTACGACTTCCTCGGCGGAGACGACGCGTACAAGCTGAAGTTTGGAGCCACGCGATCCACTTATCTTGACCTTCGCTTTGCCGGACCTTCGGCGCGCGGTCGCATGGCACTCAAGAAAGAACATTTTGTAAATGGACTGAAGTCGCGGCTGCAACAATGTTTGCCCGAGCGGGCAGTCGCCCTGCTGCGCCGCGTACGGCAAGGTGCGGCGCGGGAACGCGCGCAAGAAAATTCCTGAACTGGAGACCGGAGATTCACAATGTCCACGACCTATCAGCCTGTTACGAATGAGAGTCTCACAGCCCCGGCGGAACGCATCCGGCTTATGGGGCAAAAGATGGGGCTGTGGAACCATGGCTTTGATTTTCCACGCTTCGCCCGGCAGTTGTTCCGCGGTATTGATTTCAAGAACAAAGCGATGCTGGAAATCGGCTGCGGAAAAGGGATGCTCTGCCTCTGGGCAGCCCTGCATGGAGCAAGCGAAGTGGTGGGACTGGAGCCTTTGGCGGAGGGTGCGTACGATTCCAGCGAGTGCCATCGCGACTTCCGTACTATGGCGCGCGACCTCGGTCTTCCTCAGGCACAGATCCTGCCCAATACAGTTCAGGACTACAAAGGACAGGAAGCTCATTTCGACGTAGTGTTGTCGGTAGCTTCGATCAACCACCTGGATGAAAAAGCCTGCGTGGCCCTGTTGGATTCGCCTGCCGCCGTGCAGACCTATGAGAACATTTTCCGCCAGATTGCCTTGACCATGAAGATCGGCGGCAAGTTGATTATCACGGATGCGGCGCGCCGCAATGTCTTCGGCGACCTTGGTATGCGCAATCCCATCACGCCGAATATCGAATGGTTCAAGCACCAGCAACCTGAGTACTGGGTTTCGCTGCTTGGCCGGTGCGGCTTTGGTGAGCCGCGCATCAGCTGGTCCTGCGGAAAACTGCTGCGATACACCGGCCTGAGCCGGCTTCCGAAATTCCTCTCGTACTTCGGTCAAAGCGTATTTCGCTTGGAGATGACTCGCGTCCGCTGACACATCCTCGATCATTGTGCAAAGCTTTGCATAGCTGTGCAGAAGTTTGCATTGCAGTAAACGGTATTTCAGCGAAACACGCCAGCGCGAAAATTACACGCTCCCGTTAACACGCTCAGAAGTTTTTACATTTGATTCCTGTCCCGTTTTCCACTTGCCCCGCTTAAAATGCCGTGATTAAGCGCATTCTCATATTGGAAGCCATCGTGCACAGCGAGCAACCAGCTACTTTGCTCGCCTGCTAATTCACAACTGAAAATCCTTCCGGACACGCGCACTGATCGATGCGCACAGTTAACGTGTGTCGTATTGATGTGATGGTAACTAGAGGTGCATTGCACGGTCAGGCAGCAAGTGTATTGGTCGAAGGAGTGTGTCGAGAGCAGTTAGTTGTTGAGCCTGTTTTTGTGAAAGTGGTTTAGTAGAGGCAACAAGTCAGAACTGTAAGAATTTTGGATTTCGCATCGTCGTTCGACGAGGTGGAACTAAAGGGCCCCGACAAAGCTGTTCAGGAGTACCCCTTGGCTAAGCAAACCACCGTTCATCTGCTTCTCGTTTCATCGCTGGCGCTCACGTTTGCGATACTGGCAGGGTGCGCAAAGGGATCGCAGTCCGCTGCAGGTCCCGGACCGACGCCAACACCCACCGGCTCGCCGACACCAACGCCCGCTCCCGGTGCGGCAAAGCTCACGGCGACGCCGGCAAGCGTAGCGTTCGGCAGCCTGGTCTTGAATACCTCCAGCACGCAAACTGTGAAGATCACCAATACGGGGTCGGCTTCCATCACGCTCAATGGTGAAAGCTTCACCGGCACCGGCTTCAGCACCGGGTTGACCACTCCACTCACCTTGAATGCCGGACAGAGCGTGAACGCATCCGTCGTATTTTCTGCAGGCACGGCCGGAACTCAATCCGGCAGCCTCAACCTCACCAGCAACGGGACAACGGCTTTGACCATTCCTCTCTCGGGAACGGGAGTCGCGCCACTTGCGCACTCGGTTGACGTTTCCTGGAGTGCAAGCGCCAGCAGCGGCATTCAGTCCTACAACGTGTATCGCGGCACTACCACCGGCGGACCTTACACCAAGGTGTCGAGCAGTCTTACCGCGACGGCAACGCTGTTCACCGATAGCACAGTGACCTCAGGCAAACAGTACTTTTATGTGGTCACTTCGGTGAATTCCACGGGAGTGGAAAGCGTCGCCTCCAATGAAGTCGCGGTAACCATTCCGGTTCCGTAATTTCGCCGTCTCAAAGATTAGCTGTCATCCCCTTGGAGTTGCCTTGATGAAGTTGCACAAGATTTTGATTGCTTTGTCCCTGTTCGCGGTCGCGCTGCCTGTAGCAGCGCAGAATACACCGCGCATTTTCTACTCTGACCTTGAGAGCGGCCCGGACACCGGCGGCCAGAACAACAAAGGCGTTTTCGTCACGATTTGGGGCCAGAACTTTGGCCCCACGCAGGGCACATCCACTGTGACCATCGGCGGTGGCGCCGCAGACAATTACCCGCTCTGGTCTGACGGCAAGATCACCTTTCAACTGGGACCGGCTGCAGCCACCGGAAATATAGTCGTGAATGTTCCCGGAGTCGGCGCCAGCAACGGCCTTCCTTTCACGGTGCGCGCGGGCAATATATTTTTCGTAGCCACCACAGGTAGTGACGCCAACACCGGCAGCTTTGCCTCGCCATGGAAGACAATCGTGAAGGCGAAGAACGCGATGGCCGCTGGCGACACTACGTATGTTGAAGACGGAGTATCACAGACCTCGCAGGATAACTTCACGGCGTATCTCAGCATGGATAACAATGGGGCCAGCAATTCCGGCACTGCTGCGGCGCCAAAAGCAATCATTGCCTATCCCGGAGCAACGGTAACGATCGGCGTAGCGGGCGGCCTTCATTATGGTATTCGCACGCCGAATATCGGGACGGATGAAGATTTCTGGGTGTTCTCGCAGCTGCACATCCTTGGCGGGACTCAAGCCATGGATGTTGGCGGAACCGGTTGGCGCATCGTCGGGAATGAAATGCAGTGCCCAGGCGCCGACGATCAGGTGGGCTGCTTTGAGATGAGCGGCGGAAACCAGGTGAAGTTCTACGGCAATGAAGTTCACAACGCCGGCATCAACCCGACTTCATCCAAGTTCTATCACGCGGTTTATTTCAGCACGGATTCCAACCACATTGACGTGGGCTGGAACCATATTCACGACAACTTTACCTGCCGCGCGCTTCAATTCCACTCGTCGCCGTTGTGCAGTCCTGTGTGCGGCGCCGGCGATACCACCGGGTTCGACCAGTTTGACCTGCATGTACATGACAACCTGATCCACGGCGATAACTGCAACGGAATTAACTTCGCCACTGTCGATCCCTCCAAAGGAACCGTGGAAGCCTACAACAATGTGATTTACCACGTCGGGTTGATGGATCCGCTACAGCTCGGCGGCTCCTTCTCCTGCATCTACGTCGCTGGTATCACCAACACCGGAGCGGCAGGCACCGGAACGGTGCAGGTGTTCAACAACACGGTATCGGACTGCGCCGCCAATAATTCCGCGAATTCCAGCGGATCGCGCGGCGCTTTTGGTGTAGGCGGAGGGCCGGCAACGCTGATCATGAATCTGCAGAACAACATTGCCTACCAGAACGCCGGAGAGATTTACGTAGATGGCAGCCTGAGCCAGATCAAGGGCGATCACAATGAGTGGTTCGGCGTGGGCAGCGGACCAGCCCAGACCGTGAACAATATCAATGCCGACCCGCTGTTCGTAAACCGCGCTGGCACTGATTTCCATCTCACCAGCACGAGCCCGGCAAAAGATGCCGGACTCACCGCGGTCCAGTCGAATCCGTTTGCCCCCAGCCCTGGCCCGACAATCGGAATTGATAAGGACGGAGTGCTTCGCCCTCAGGGCACAGCATTCGACCTCGGCGCATACGAGTTCTTCAGCGGGGCCGTAGCTCGTCCCAACCCGCCCACCGCAGTCAAAGCCGTAGTCCACTGATCTTCACGCAGCAAACAAAATGGCAGCCTTTTCGGGCTGCCATTCCTGTTTGGTGGTAAGCGGGGGTTAACGCATCTCTCGAATTCGTAACAAGGCATTCGCTCGCGCCACTCCGTACGTCAGGTACATCGTAAATAGGGCCGGAAAGTGCTCCCAGCGTCCAGAACGCAAAATCCTGCGGCCTGTGAGAAGTGCCGGCGGCAATGCCAAGGCAACAACCGCAAGCGCCAGCAAAGCCCATGACCCGCCGAAAGCCGGCCAAACTAATCCGCCAACGATCGCAGCCAGACAAGCAAAACTGTACGCAGCGAAAAGCACCGCATTCCTGTTGTCTGAGCCGAACACGTCACGGAGGAAGACCTTCACGACGTGTGTTCCGTGCCAGCGCTGTTTCCGGTAAAACACCTTCAAGCTCTGCGCTGTACCCAGATGAACGACTCCGAGCTCGGGAAAAGCCCGCACAGGCATTCCCGCGACGCGGACGCGCTCGCACAGCTCATAGTCCTCATTCGTCTGTATGCTCTCGTCAAAGCCGCCGACGCGCAGGAAGTCATCGCGGCGCATAATCAGGTCGCCTGCGGGGACGTGCGAAACATCTCCTGACTTCGACTCCTCCTGGTAGACATGCCAGGTTCGTCCCACCCATGTTGAGCCGTCAGGAAGCAAATAGTTGGCGCCAACGACTCCGAGATTATTGTTCGGTGCCAACGCAGCTATGTCATTGAGCCAGCTGCGCGGAGCAAGGCAATCGGCATCAAGGAACGCGACAACATCCCCTTTGGCATGCTGCGCGCCCCAGTTCCTCAATCCGGAGATACGAACCCCGGTGCGTTCCAGCACACTCAACTGCATCCGCTCCGTGAAAGATCTGGCAATCTGGACCGTGTCATCCTTTGATCCATTGTCGACCAGGATCACTTCGTACTGGTCTTTTGGAAAATCCAGTGCCGCAAGGGATTCAAAGCACTGCCCAATCACACGCGCTTCATTGAGCGCGGGCACGATGATCGACACCTTCGTCGTCGCTGTGGCCGGACGAGCGGCACCCATGTCTAGCTGTTCCTCGGTTTTCACGCGCCCACCTTTTTCAGCGTAGCCGCGCTGGACCGCTTTTCTGCAGTACGCTCCGCAAGCACAGATTTGTAAATCTCCTGGTAACGCGCTGCCATCGCGGCCGAAGTGTACTCTTGCCGTACCCAGGTGTTGCCATTTGTCGCAAGCCGCTGCGCCATGTCAGGGTGCGAGAGCAACGCTCTCAAGGCCTCCCTTAGCTCATTTCGATCGGCTGGGTTAACCAGCAATCCGGTTTCACCTTGCTTTAGAACACTGGGGATGGCGCCTACGCGCGTGGCGATCACGGGCTTGCCTGCTGCCATCGCTTCAAGCACAGTCATCGGCAGTCCCTCGTTGAGTGACGGCAACACGAAGATGTCAATTCCCGCATAAACCGAGGGCATGTCGCCGCACTGGCCGAGCAGTTCTACCGACGATTGCAGACTCAGATCGCTGATCATCTTTGCGATGGCGGCCCGATCAGGCCCTTCCCCAGCGACGACCAGCTTGATCCCAGGAAATTCTTTTCTCAGCTCCGCAATAGCGGGCAGGAGAAATTCGAATCCTTTTTGCAGATCGAGCCGGCCAACCATCCCCACGACTGCGGTCGCCCGCGCTTCAAGACGGGGCTGAGACGCGAGACCTGAAAAACGGTCCACATCAATGCCATTGGCGACCGTGCTGATCCGATCCCCTTCAACGCCGGCCTCCTTCAGCTTGGCCCCAACTGCTTCGGAAACCGCTGCAATCGCGTTGAACTTCTTCAACATCATTCGGTCAAGACGGTTGTAGATGCTGAGCGCTGCATCGCCATCCAGCCAGTTGTGGCACGTTGCAACCACCGGCTTCTTTTCCAGCCTGGCTGCTGCAAAGCCATACAAGTCTGCTTTGTAGCCATGGGTATGGACGATATCGATCTTGTCCTGGCGAATGTAGTCGCGAACTTCACTGATCGCACTCAGGTCGAAACGTCCTTTGCAGCGCACCATGCGCACGCTTATCCCTGCCATTCGCGCCCGCTCGTACAGCTCGACGTTGGGCTGATGTACGTTGTAAAAGAGCACCAGATCCGTGGGAGTGGCGGCTTTCTCCAGCTCGAGAGAGAGATTGAGCAGCATGCTCTCTGCTCCGTAATAACCACCGCTGCTGATCAGCTGCAGAACTCTCATCTCATCCTCAGGAATACTGGCTCTCTCGTAGTTCTTCAAACTCGTTGTAACCGGTCATCCGGCACCACAACCGGTGATAACGTTCATCGCCCACCAGGCTTACCAGGCTTTTCCTTACCCGCGCGCGTGCCTTCAATCTCCAGAGTACTGCGGGATCGCGCTGCACGATTCTGCGCAGATCGTCGAGCGATGTTGTCTTGCGCACCATGAACCGGCCGACCACACGAACGCCGTCGATTTCACGGTCAAGCCATGGCTCGGAAACGAATACCTTGGCGTAACCGGCTCGGGCTGCGGCGCGCAAAACACGCCGGTCCCACCGTCCTCCGGGAATTGATATGGAATCCACCCGTGTTCCAAGCTTCTGCTCCAGTACCTCCCGCGATGCTGAGAGCTCGTGCGCAAGTTGTTCGTCATTACAAAAAGTAAGGAACGTATGTGACCAGCCATGCGACTGCACCGAATGGCCTGCGTCGCGCAACTGAGCCAGCTGTTTCCAGCCGAGGAACTTCCCTGCCGTGCCGATCAGGCCCGGCGTAACAAAATAGGTCGCAGCGAATCCGTACTGTGCCAGCAACGGTCCGGCATGAATCTGCTGCGACTGCTCGCCGTCATCGAAAGTGATTTGCAGACCATAGCCCTCGGCCTCGCACGCTTGCAGCAGTTTCAGGTGTCCAGCGAATGCCTCGCTCGTCACGCAATACGCGTAGTTCGACTCCGGCATTACCTCGTGGTATGCCAGCACCGCCTGCGGCTTATTCTGAATCGTCATCAGAGGTTGCCCCCAACCTCCTGGACGGCGGTTTCAGCAACCGCTTCCCCCATGAACGTTTCGGTTTGCTTGGAAGGGCTGTGGGCCAAAGCTTCTTCCGCCAGCACATCCACGAAAGGCTGAAAACGATGTCGCGTCAAAACCGCTGATAGCTTCTCCTGCATTCTGTTCAGATTCGTGTAGTGGCGGAACCTCGACTTCAGCTTTCCCTCAATGCGTGGCTGCTCAGGATCGATTTCCCAGGGATGCATGTAAACGACAACGCGCTGCTGCTTTCGCTCGAAAGCGCGAAAAGCCAGTTCGTTGTACGCCGAAGGAAAGATCCTCAAATACCCGCCCCCGGCGACAGGTAGATTCTGGTTCAGCAGTCGCAAGGTTGCAGGGGGAAATTCGCGCAGCTTGAGTCCGTTGGCACAGCTGTGGGTGTATGGAAACCGCTCAGCTCCGGGCACTCCATACAAATCATGACGGATGGGATAAATACTGGAATCGTAAGTGAAGCCTTCTTCGGCAAGGATGTCGAGCGCCCACAGGCAATCCCTGGTAATCGACCAGCTTGGGGCCCGATAACCAAAAACCTGAGCGCCGCCAGCGTCTTCAATGGCCCGCCTCGCACGACGGGTGTCCTTACGGAACTCAGCAGGGTCCAGCGAATAGATTGTCCGGTGCCAGTAGCTGTGGCAGGCAATCTCATGTCCACGGTCCACAGTCTCGCGTACTAGTCTCGGAAAACGATCGGCCACCCAACCCACGAAGAAAAATGTCGCCTTGGCACTGTGCTGGTCGAAAAGATCCAGCATACGAAGCGTGTTGGACTCGACCCTGCTGGGCCACTGGTCCCATCCAGAACGCGGAACAACGTCTGCAAAAGCTTCTACCTGAAAGTAGTCCTCCACATCCACGCTGAGGATGTGAGCGGTTCGTTGCTGTGAAAGTCCCGTCATTATCGATTCTGGCGTTCCTGGACGAGCGGACGCTTGCTGTTTCAACAATGCACGGCGGGTGCCGTTTGGGATTACTTGCGAAGTACTTTGTTTCCCGTAACTTGCCCAACTCAAGCCAGCACCCTTTTAAGCAGAGTGAAAAACCTTGCACATCTCAGGCAAGCTTATTCGCCTACCGATGTTGACCGAGCTGGTTTCGGCAGGTCGCGTGATCGCGAAGTGTATGGAAACAATGGTCGAACACAATTTTCGGCTGGACTTGCCGGGAGCTCCTTTGGGCATGCCAGAAAGGCACCCAAACTGCTGATTCCTGATGCTTGGATCACTACGCTAGAGGTTGAGAGTGGCGGTAACGGAACAACTTAAATCGATTGGCCACACCATTTCCTTCACCTGCGGGATATCAGCTCGCATCGCGAAGCGACAGGCGTGCTCGCGGATCATCATGTACCACGGTGTGACGGCCGCAACCGCAGACGCTTTTGGCGAACAGCTGCAGTATCTGGCGGCCAATTTTCGCATCGTCTCCCCTGCCACCATGCTCGCCAACCTTGTGCATAACGGTTCTCCCGCTGCCGATGAGATGGTGCTGACGTTTGATGACGGGCTTCGTAACAATCTGACGGTCGTTTATCCGCTTCTCAAGAAGTTCAATGCCCCCGCAACCTTCTTTGTCTGTCCTGGACTACTTGGTTCGGGACGATGGCTCTGGAACCACGAGGCCCGCTGCCGGTTGCAAACCCTGGGACGCGAGAGCCGCCTGGAACTGGCTCGCAATCTGGGCGCAACCTCGCACACGGTGGAAGGGATCATCAGTTGGATGAAGGAGTTGAAATTGCAGGAGCGGCGGCGGGTTGAAGACGTTCTTCGTGTCCGCACCCGGCACTACACGGCATCCCATCAGCAACGCGAGGCTTTTGACATCATGAGTTGGGATGAACTGCGGTCACTCGATCCAGCGCTGATCACCATTGGGTCGCATACCTTCAGCCATCCTATTCTCACCGCGCTCACTGACGAGCAGCTCGAATTCGAATTGTGCGAAAGCAGGCGGGCGCTTGAAGAAAAGCTGAACCGGCCGGTTGACTACTTCTGTTATCCCAACGGCTCGTACGATACACGCGTCCATCGCGCTGTGACCGCAGCCTATTCCGCCGCGTTTACCACGGAGAGCGGCGTTGTGAAGAATGGGCAGTCCCATGACTTGCACCGTCTTCCACGCATACCCGCCGCCGAAACTCCGGCTTTGATGGCGTGGCGGCTGCACCGCCCGGGAGCGTAGCCGATGCCAGTGCTTGTACTTGACGGTCATAGCCGGGCGGCGCTCGAGACCATGCAGAGCCTCGGCCGCGCCGGCGTAGAGGTGGACATTGCTGCGGAGTCCGACTCAGTCCTCGCCATGCATTCGCGCTATGCCACACGCAGGCTGGTCCAGCCTGGCTCGACGGATAAAGAAGGATTCGCATCGTGGCTTCGCCAACAGGACTGGATGCGAAGCTATGAGCTGATCGTGCCGGCGACGGAAGCATCGTTACTCTGTTTGCGCGCGCTTGACGAGCACGACCCGCTCCGAGTGAAAGCTGTGCTGCCCTCCAATGAAGCCCTTGATATTGCACTCGACAAGCAGGCAACTTGCCGGCTCGCGCGTGATCTCGGTATCCCCGTCCCGGGCAGCCGGCTGATTTCAACGAAAGATGAAATCGGCGAGTCTGAGCAGTTTCCAGTTGTGTTGAAGCCTGTTCGCAGCAAGGTCGTGATGAACGGTGAATTGCGCACGCTGGCCGTGGCTATTGTCAGGACCGAAGAGCAACGGCGCGAACAACTGCGGCGATGGCTGCCGTTCACGCCCGTGCTGCAGCAACAGTATGTAGCCGGGCGCGGCGTTGGCATTGAGTTCCTCTTTGATCACGGCAAGCCGCTGTGGCACTTTGCTCACGAGCGCATCCACGAATTTCCGCTGAGTGGCGGCGCAAGTTCCTACCGCCGATGCATTATGCCGCCAGGGCACATGCTTCTGCACGCACAACGCCTCATGTCCGCGCTGCGCTGGCACGGAGTTGCCATGGTGGAATTCAAAATGGATTCTGACGGCCAGCTCTGGCTAATGGAGATCAATCCGCGGATGTGGGGTTCGCTGGCGCTGCCGATCGATGCAGGAGTGGATTTTCCCTTTGGACTGCTGCAAGTCGCCCGCGGCAAGGCGCCCGGCCCGCAACCCGCCTGCAAGATCGGTTATTGCACACGCGACCTTGCGACCGATGCGGAATGGTTCAAGGCAAACCTTCGTGCTGACCGCTCCAATCCTCTGTTGATGACACGCCCGCGGCTGCTTTCATTCGCCGGGCTGTTGCGGCCACTCACTGGAAAAGAAAGCTGGGATTTCTTCGACTGGCGCGACCTCGGGGTAACGCGCCACGTCTTGGCCACCACGCTGAAAGAGCAACTTGCGCCGCTCAATCGCAAAATTGCTGCCTGGAAGCGGGAGCGTGACTGGATGCGCAGACATAAAAAAGTCCTGAAGAGCATTGCGACGGGCAAGGTGAAGCGGATGGTATTTGTCTGTCTCGGAAACATCTGCCGCAGCCCGTTTGCGGCCGCCCTGGCAAAACAGAGTATTGCCGCGGTCGAAATTGATTCGGCGGGCTTCTACCCTCGCGAAGGGCGCAGCACGCCAGAGAAAATGCTGCGCATTACCCGTCAATTCGGAGTGGATCTTTCGGCACACCGTTCCACACGGCTCAGCGCTCGTTTGCTCGATCAGTGTGATCTGGTCCTTGTGATGGACCGCGAAAACATGGTCCAACTCGAGCGCGAATTCCCCGAATCCGTCCAAAAAGCAACCTTCCTGGGACTTTTCCTTCCGAAGCCGAGTGTTGTGATTGATGATCCTTATGCGGCGGACGCAACCGCAACCCAGCAGATCTGTGAACAGATCGTGTCGGGCGTAGAAGCGCTCGCTGAACGCATCGCTCGTGGCTGCGCTTCAGCGGCCCATGAAGTAAGCATTGGTTCCATGAAAGCAGATGCGCACTGAAATTGGCTGTAAGTAAACCGAGGGTGCAATATGTGCAAAGTTTTGCGCATGCCTTGACGCCATTCAGGTGCCTGCAATTCGTACTAAGCCACATGGAATCAGTTATTTAACGCAACGTTAGTTTGGAAGCAGAGTTGCCCATAACGTAGTGTTTGTTTACGACTGCACTGAAAAGGTCAGGTCACGACGGATTTATGTATTCAGCATTTATTGGCCTCAAGCAGGAGCCTTTCCGGTTACAGCCCGATCCGCGCTTTCTGCACCTGGCGGAGCCGCATCGCAACACGTTGCGCGCCATGGTGGAAGGTGTGGCCACCAGAAAGGGACTCCAGGTCTCGGTTGGCCCCATAGGCACCGGCAAGACCACCCTGCTGTATTCGCTGCAACATATCCTGCTGCACGAAGCCTCCCCGCAGCGTCCGATTCGTACGGCCTTTGTGGTGAACCCGACGCTTTCTGTCGATGAGCTCTTCGAAATGCTCTTCGATGAACTGGAAATTACGCCGCCAGCTCCTAGCAAGCCGGCGCGCCTGCGCGCGCTGCACGAACTCCTGATGGAGAGCCACAAGCGCAACGGAAATGTCGTGGTCATCATCGATGAGGCTCACCTGTTGGCGCCGGCTTTGCTCGAAGAAGTACGTCTGCTGCTCAATCTGGATAACTATCCGGTGAATGTGCTGCAGATGATTCTCTGCGGGCAGCCGGAACTGCTTCCGCTTCTCATGAAACCGGAGCTCTCGGCGTTGAAGCAGCGCATCTCCGTGGTGTCAAAACTCCGGGCGCTCACCCTCGTCGAGACCCGGGCGTACATCGCCGAACGACTCCATGTTGCGGGCCTGCGCGGAGAAAACCCGTTTACCACGCCGGCGCTCGAGGAAGTCCACCGCGTCACGAATGGAGTACCACGTTTGATCAACTCCGTGTGTGATCACGCACTTACTCTGGCCTATCGCCGCCAGACGAAGAAACTGGGTCCCGAATTCATTCATGATGCAGCCGACGAGTTGAACCTGATCGAAGCCTCTCTCGTCGGCCCCGAACCAGCAACGAAGGCCCCGGAAATGACCGCGGTCGCAAACTCAGCAAACAAGATCTACAAGCTGTGAAGGAAACAGGGAAAGCGAACTCATGAGCAAATTCTTCAATGAAACCCGCAGCGTGCAGCCGATCACTCCATCACCGGCGCCTGCTGAAATCAACATCCAGGAACTGGTTGGTTCTCTGCGGCAACCGGCGTCCACAAACGGCTCCGCAGCCCAGACCGAGGCGGACCTCAAGCATCTGCTCAAGCCGTTGAAAGAGAGCCATGATGCCGCCGGCATGATCATCAACGGCCGGCTGGATAAGTGCCGCTCCATCCGTCTGCCGCGGAACGAGGAAAAGTCATTCCTGGTCACGCAATACAATCCGGCGATGCAGGCCGCAGTTGAAGCGTATCGCACTCTGCGCACGCGACTCGTTAAGCAGCAGACCAGGAACGGCACCCGCTCCCTGGTGATCAGCAGCGCCGCGCCGGGCGAAGGTAAAACGCTTACCAGCTTCAATCTGGCGCTGTGCTACGCGAACATCCAGAACTGGCCAGTCCTGCTGGTAGATGCTGACCTGCGCACCCGAGGTCTTTCCCAACTGGCGGGCGATCCCGAATCCGCCGGGCTGGCGGGCATCCTGGAAGGCAGTGCGTCTTATCAGAATGCGGTTCTTCGCACCGATGTGCCCAATCTGTATGTTCTGCCGGCTGGCGAAACTACCGCCTCTCCGTCAGAGCTCTTCTCAACAGCGGGGTGGAAAGAGTTCATTGGCTGGGCTGCCGAGACATTCCGGATGGTAATCGTGGATTCGCCTCCCATCCTGAACCTTGCCGACTTCGAGTTACTGCTCTCTCCTTGCGAAAGCACAATCCTGGTTGCCCGTGCCCGCAAGACGAGTCAGGAGACGCTCTCCCGGGCTCTCTCCCAGGTTGACCTGAAGAAGCTCGCAGGCGTCGTTTTCAACAGCGCTGAGAATCGCGGGGACAAGGGGTACTATCGCTACTCCGCGAGCGCAAAAGCGAACAGGTAAGGATCCGCAGAAACAAAAAAAGAGCCCTCCGCGAGGAGGGCTTTTTTCCCGCTTTTAGCAGCAGGAGTTACTTACCAGGAGACGACCAGCGGCGCCGAAGTACCGTGGCGCCACTGATAAGGACAGATCCCAGAAGCATCAGGCTCCAGGACTCGGGAACTGCGTTGAGCTGAATGTGACCCGCAACTCCGAGCGGAGACGCAAAAACAGTACTCGTCGCAATGACCAGAACCAGTGGAACACAAATTAACAACCAGATTTTTTTGACCATGGCTTCATCCGTAAAACACGACCGGCCGTTTGCTCGGGCAAGCACGCACATCCGGAACCCGTGGCCAGTCGAAGTTCAACAAGGAGTTGTGCACGGGAGATGCCAAAGAGAACTGCTGGAAAACAGGCGATTACGTAAGTAACAAAACGGTGGATATGCAACACATTGCAGAACTTTGCCCCAACCGGCGATGGTCATACGGAATGAAAGAGTTTGCAAACTTGGCGGCGCTCCGGTGCCGGCGGTGCCATCATCACCGCTGTTAGCGAACTCTCATCTGGAGACCCAATTGCACATAACTAAAGCTTACGCACGTGAACATGAAAGACAGCAGGTTGACCAGAGGTCGCACGGTATGCAAAGGTTTTCATCACAAGCCTGGAATCCGGAGGAGGTTGAGGGGTCCCTGTCGTCTTCATCTCAAGCGATCGCAACCACCGCAGGGCAGCCTGGCCCGCACGTGCTGTTCCTGATTGACCACTTGATCGCCCGCGGCGGCGGCGAAGGCAATCTCCTGAAACTGGTTCAGCTCCTGCCTCGCGTGAACATTCGCTGTTCCGTGGTTACCTTTCGCATTGATCCCGAGATACAGAAAAGCATTCCGGTGCCGGTGTATGTACTGCCGATGCGGCGCGCCTTCGGCTGGAGCGGTTTACGCTCGGCGTTGCGTCTTTACCGTCTGATACGCCGCGAAAACGTTGACATTGTCCAGACCTACTTCGAGACTTCGAACCTTTGGGGCGGTCTGGTAGCAAAGCTGAGCGGCGCTGTGTTGCTCTCATCCCGTCGCGATATGGGAATTCTCCGCTCTCGCAAACACAGGCTTGGGTATCGCATCATCAACCGGCTTGCAGATCGCGTGCTGGCGGTATCACAGGAAGTGAAACGTTTCTGTATCCACCAGGAAGGTTTTGCGCCGGAGCAGGTTGCGGTGGTCTACAACGGAGTTGATCTCGATCAACTCCATGCCGAAGCCGGAGGGTCTAATCCATTCGCCCATGAAGAGTGGGCCGGCGCGAAGCACATCGTTACCTGTGTAGCGAATGTACGCAGGGTAAAAGGTATTGACGTATTCCTGCGCGCAGCGCGCGTCGTGCTCCGCGACATGCCGGATACCATCTTCCTTATGGCGGGCACGTTCTACGAAACCGAGTACGCCGCCCAGGTACGCGCGCTTGTAGCTGAACTCGGACTGGAAAAGAACGTGAAACTGCTCGCGTTCGTGGAAAACCCGTTGCCGCTGCTCAAGATGAGCAGCGTCTTTTGTCTGCTTTCGCGCAGCGAGGGATTCTGTAACGCGTTGCTGGAAGCCATGGCCTGCGGGGTACCTTCCGTAGTCACTCGCGTCGGCGGTAATCCAGAGGCGATCAACGACGGTGAGAGCGGATTCCTGGTGCCAGTGGAAGACTACGAGAGTGCAGCGCAGCGCATTTTGTATCTCTTGCGCAACCCAGAACGAGCCAGACAGATTGGTGAAGCCGGACGCGTAGCCGCCTACGCCAACTTCACCGCCGATGCAATGATCAGGAACCTGATCAACCTTTACAAGGATCTCATGAACTCTCGCGAGTAGGGCGGTCGGTTAAGTCCCTCCATCAAAAAGATACCGGCAGAAGTGGAATTCTGCCGGCTGGAGACGCGGTAATTAACTTGTTGATCCTGGCTTTATGCCATCTCTGCCTGTCTCGCGGCTTCGGTTTCTTCCACTACCTTGCCGTCGAAGAGGTGGATGGTGCGCTCAGCGTGCTTGGCAAAACGGGCATCGTGCGTCACCATGCAAATCGTGGCGCCCTCGCGGTGCAGCTGCTGGAGCAAATCCATGACGGCTTCGCCGTTCCGTGAGTCGAGGTTTCCGGTAGGTTCGTCGGCCAGCAGGATGGAAGGCGAACCCGCCAGCGCACGCGCCACTGCCACACGCTGCTGCTGACCGCCGGAGAGCTGTGATGGATAGTGCCGCATGCGGTGCGCCATGCCAACCTTTTCCAGCGATTCCTGCACGCGCTTTTTGCGGTCAGCAGAAGACATGGAACGATACGTCAGCGGCAGCTCGACATTCTCATACACGGTGAGATCGCCGATCAGATTGAAGCTCTGAAAGATGAAGCCGATTTCCTGGTTGCGAATGCGGGCGCGATCGGAAAAATCCAGCCCCTGCACAGCGCGATTGTTCAGTGTGTAGGAGCCGTCCGTGGGTGAATCGAGGAGTCCGATGATCGAGAGCAGGGTTGACTTGCCGCATCCGGAAGGGCCGGCGATGGAGACGTATTCGCCCTTGTTAATGTCCAGATGGATTCCGGAAAGAGCGTGGGTTTCCACTTCGTCCGTGTAAAACACCTTGGTTACGTTTTCCAGTCTGATCAGCGGTTGTCCTGTAGCCACGGTCTATTCTCCTCTGTTGCTGAAATTTCTAGTGAGTTAAAGTGATTCGTTCCTGATTGTCATAACGCGTCATGTCGGAGAGGATCACCTGATCGCCCTCCTTCAGGCCGCGTACCACTTCGATCGTGTTGACGGAACTCCGCCCCAGCTCAACTGGAACGCGGGTCGCGCCTTTTCCGTCAGGATCGATCTTGAACATTCCTACCGTGCTCTTTTCCTGGCCGAACGCAGGCCGTCCGACGTAAAGCACGTTATCAAGCTTCTCGAGGGTGATGGTGCCATCCACACTCAGGTCAGGCCGCGCTCCCTTGGGCGGCGGCTCCGTGAGTGTCACATCCACGGTCACCGTTCCGTTCTGTGACGCCGGATCAATGCGGCTCACATACCCCTTCACGATTCCATTATGGGTGTCGATTTCCGCTGGAAGCTGATCAACAATGTCCTTGGCCTGCGTTTCAGGAATCTTCAGTTCAGCTTTCAGGTGTTCCGGCTGCACAACTTTCGCCAGAATGGTCCCCTGTGCAGCGCGCTGGCCGACCTGCAACGGAAGCTCCTGCAACACGCCAGTGATTCCGGCACGAACTTTAAGGGCATCTAGAAGCCGATGTTTCAATCCAGCCATGGCCCGCTTCTGGTCAATGTTGGCCTGCTGTACTGCCAGCTGTGTCTCCACGGCCTTCGTGCTTTCCGCGATCCGCTCCTGCTCAAGCTTGTTGCGAGTTTCCAGTTCTCTTGCTTTGGAAGCAGAAGTCTTTAACGCTGAGCCGGACAACACGCCGATCTTGTTCAGCTCGATGTTTGCCTCATAATCCCGCTTGGCATTCTCATAGTCGGCTTCTACCGTTGCCGCACCGGCGCGAAGGCTTATCAGATCGCTATCGACCTTGGCCTTCGTGTTATGGAATTCCGCTTCTGCCGATTTCAGGTCGAGATCGGCCGCCAGAGCTTCCTGGGCGACTTGCGGGTTTGAGAGCTCCATAATGATCGAGTCCGGCTTTACCGGTGTGCCCGGCAAGATAAGAATACGGTCCACACGGACATCGGTTTCAGCCGGAATCACGCGAACATCTTCGGGGATCGGAACCAGGGACCCTAGTCCTCTTACCTGCCGCATCATGGAGCCGCGCTTCACGGTGTCCGGCCAGATGGTGGAATACTCCACAGGCGGGGCGGCTGGCTTCAGCCCGGAAACGATGAAAGTAACCACCAACACGGCCACAACGCCGGCCGCGCCGATCAGGATCCGGGTGCGCCGCTTTTTTCTTTTGACGGATTCGTCGCGAATAATATCCATTGCGCCTTAGGCAATTGCACTCGTCGTACCAAATCGGGCTTACTTGTAAGTTACTGACAACAGAACTATTTGGAAGTCAGAATCAGCACTGTCCCAGTGGTCCTTGTCCATTCGCGAAACCTGCTGTCCGATTTCGAACACCGGTTCCAGCCCTAGACTCAAAACATCTATATAGACCTGTTGCCCCTGTTTTGGTTATGTCAGAATCGATCATTATTGGCCGACTCTTCTTCACCGATCAGTACCTTATTACGTTGCCGGACGGACATAAGTTCCCGGTTCGTAAATATGGTCTGCTGCGCCAGTTGATGATGCAAGACGGGCGATTCCGCTTCGAGCGCGCGCCACTAGCTGATCCGGAGGTCGTTTGCCTGGCCCACGACCCTGAATACGTGCACAACTTCATCTCTGGCCAGCTTCCCGCACCGACGCAACGGCGGATTGGGCTACCGTGGTCGGAGGTGTTGGTAAAAAGATCGCTGGCATCGGTGGGTGGAACTGTAAGCGCCGCGGAGGATGCCCTTGCCTATGGCTGGGGAGGCACTCTTGGTGGAGGGACGCATCATGCCTTTCGCGCTGAGGGCGCGGGTTTCTGCGTGTTCAACGATATTGCAGTCGCGATTCAGTACCTTCGACATACTGGCCGGATACACCGCGCGGCCGTGATCGACCTCGACGTCCATCAGGGAGACGGCACAGCCGAAATCTTCCGAGAAGAGCCCGACGTCTTCACGCTTTCCATCCATTGCGAGAGCAACTTTCCCTTCCGCAAACAGCAGAGCAAACTCGATCTTGCGTTGCCGGACAAAGTCCAGGACGAGGAATATCTGCGAATTCTGGAGCGCGCACTACCGCGAGTCTTTGACTTCGACCCGGAAATCATCTTCTATCAATCTGGCGTGGACGGTCTGGCGACGGACTCGCTCGGCCGGCTTTCACTCACGCCCCAAGGGCTGATCGAACGGGATCGCATGGTAATGAATGCCGTCCGCGCGTCGGGGATCCCCATGGTGCTGACCTCTGGAGGCGGTTATTCCAGGCCAATCGAGTTGAGTGCGGAGGCACACGCGAATACCTATCGGACGGCGTGGGAGATCTATTTCGCGGAGCGCGCGGCGCTCACCGGCACGGCTCTTCCCTGATGCCCGCCGGCATCGCGGGTTCAGCTTTCAAAAATTCCACCACGTGTGGACCAAGCCGTGCACTGCATTCCGTGGGCGCCAGATGACCGCTGTCATCGAACAAGAAGTAGACTGACTGCGGCATTTCACGGCGCATCTCTTCACCTATCGAAGGCGGCGTCAGCACATCCTGCTTGCCCCACGCAATCATGACCGGCAATTTCACGCTACCCATTTTGCCGTCCATTATGTCTTTGCCCGCGAACATGGATTTGAGACTGCGATCGATCACCCAATCCTCGGCGGCAAAATCGCGCAGCAATTCCTGCGCGTAGAAGCTGGGAATGACCTTCGGGTGGGGAGTTAGGATTGCCATCATGTGGGCAAGCTCAGCTTCGGTCTTAGGCCGCAAAGCGGGAGCGTTCACCGCATCGAACTTCAATCCTGCACTGCTCAGGAGTATCAAACGGCGGACCCGCTCCGGATGATCGGCCGCGAACTTCAGGGCGATCCAGCCGCCCATGGACCATCCGGCAACGTCAGGCTGCTGGAGGTGCTGGCTGTCCATGAATTGGAGGACCATATCTTCCTGCTGCGATATGGAGTATTCCACGTCAGGACGCGAGGAACGCCCGAAGCCAAGCAGGTCTGGCGCGTAGACCTTGAAGCCGTTGCGCGCAAGTGAGGGAATCAGATCAAGCCAGTCTTCGGCACGACCCGCAAGCCCGTGGACCAGAACGATCGGCCTGCCTTCGCCTGCAACTATATAGTTAATGCGGAAAGAGCCAAGCATGACCGAGCGCGTGTCAATTCCCATTCGCCAGACCCGAAAACGCTGGATCGCAGTAACGAACATGCCCGGCCGTTCATAGAATGCAGTTCCTGTCGCCAGCAGCGCTGTGAGCACAACTACCATAAACGTGATCACAATCCTCTTCTTACTTCGCGAACGGGCAATCACGGATGTGGCCACCCAATCCTCCTGATCCAACCCCTCGTGTCCCAAGGCGCTCGACTGCTGCCATGCACCTTGGTACATGCACGCATCTGGTTTGCGCATTTCAGGTGATATTCTGACCTGCGATGCCTACTTCCGCAACCCGCGACCAACTTCCGTTCCTGAATCTTTCCGAAGCCAGCCAGGCTGTGCAGACCAAAAAGGCGTCGCCGGTTGAGTTGACGCAAGCGTGCCTGGCCCGCATTGAACACCTCGATTCAAGGTTGAAGTCTTTCATCACCGTTACCGCGGAATCGGCTATGGAAGAAGCGCACAAGGCGGAAGCGGAGATCACGCGCGGCGAATGGAAAGGCCCGCTCCATGGCATACCTCTGGCGGTAAAAGACCTGGCGGAAACCGCAGGAGTGCGCACCACCGCCGCCAGCAAGGTGCTGGAACACCACATACCCTCGGAGGATGCTGAGGTAGTCCGACGCCTGCGGGCAGCCGGAGCGGTGATGCTGGGCAAGCTGAACCTGCACGAATTCGCATATGGCGGCAGCGGCGTCGTGGGACACTTCGGGATCGCGAAGAATCCCTGGAACACGGCACACATCACTGGTGGATCATCTTCAGGCTCGGCGGCCGCGGTTGCGGCGGGGCTTTGCTATGGCGCGATTGGCACCGATACCGCGGGGTCCATCCGTTTGCCGGCCGCTTATTGCGGGATCGTCGGCCTGAAGCCGAGCTATGGGCTGGTGAGCGTCCGGGGCATCATTCCCCTTTCCTGGTCGCTCGACCATGCCGGGCCAATGGCACGAACGGTAGCAGACGCAGCCCTCATCCTGCAGGCGATCGCGCACTATGATCACCATGATGTCTACAGTCAGAAGTTTCCGCCGGTCTATTACCCTTCAGCAATGGCAGATTCCTGCTCCGCGTTGCGGGTGGGTTTGGCGCGCAAGTTCTGGGAGGAAGCGGAACCAGAAATTCGTGAAGCGGTGGATGCCGCCGTTGAAGTTCTACGACGCGAAACAGCCGGTCTGCACGATATTGATCTCTCGACCGATGTTGATCGAACAGTGGTACGTTGCGAGCCTTATGTGTATCACCAGCGCCATTTGCCGGCCCACGAAGGTGCGTATCAACCGGAAACGGTGAAGCGGATCCGCAGCGGCACGGACGTCACAGCCGCCGATTATGTACAGCACTATCGCGACCTGCTGCGCGCACGCCGGGAGATCGTTGAGTTGTTTTCGAAAGTCGATGTGATCGTCACGCCTACGACTCCGGTTCTACCCCCGAAAATCGCGGATCTTGAGGCTAATCCGGAGCTCCGCAGCAAAGAACTGCTCATGTTACGAAACACCAGGCCTTTTAATGTCTGGGGGTTGCCGACGATTTCCATTCCTTGCGGATTCTCAAAATCCGGCTTGCCGATCGGATTGCAGATCGCGGGAGCACCCGGAGCCGAAGGCACCGTTCTGGCACTGGCTCGCGCATATGAGCAACAAACTGACTGGCACCGTAAAAAGCCCATGCTCGGCTCCCCAATAAAATAAGGCCGGAGTTGCCTCCGGCCCTTGAGCCCCAAATTCTGAACGTAGCCAACGTAGACGAATTTTTAAACGGGAAAGTTACTCCTTACTCTCTTGTCTATTAAGTGCATCGAATTTTGTCCGGAAATAGACCCGCCCCGTCTTTTTTTTATCTTTGCCGGCCCAGCGGAAACGTCGAGAGCAGTTCCCTTTCCACCCGCTCCTGAAAGGCTTGGAAGCCCGGGAGGGCTTGCAGTTTGATGCTCAAGTCGGGTTGGGTAGGAGCGAGCCCCGAAACCCGGCTGTGCGCCATCACTGCCTGCCGGAGTTGGGCGAACGTGCCGTCATCGAACGAATGCGAGATCAATACCGTGTGGTCAGGCCAAACCTCAACGAAGACCGCGCCTTCGCTTGTGTCCACCCTGGTCGATTGCGATGGGCAACGAGCAGCCGAGACACAGGCCTCCCGATCGAGCTTTCGATCGTCGCTGACGGTAACGCGCTTACGGAGAGATTTTCGGTAGACCTGGGCAAAACGGTCGGCCGATTCAGAATCCTTCCATCGTGAAACATAGAACAGGGCAACGTCGGCGGTGGTTGGTGTTCCGGATACACCTTTTCGTTTCACCGCGACATAGGAGCCACCGTTCCAGCCCGGAGTGATCGTGAACATATCATTTTCGGTGCCGAACTCCTGGGCCATGACGCGAACATCAAGCTGTCCGATGCTGCCCGTGTCGTAGGCTTCCCATTTGGCGCCGAGCACGGGGGAGAGGTCAGGAATGGCGACTGCGGGCACCCGCTCATCATCGAGGTAAGCCCTGGGCTCGAGTACCTGATGCGTATCGACTGGAGGATGCTCGAATGCATCTCCAAACGCCTTCTTCACTCCGCCGGCCTTGAGGAGTTCCATTTCGAAAATCAGGCCTTCTCGATAAGGGAAAAAAGCGGAATCCTTGAAGATCAGGGGAGCGTCGCGAACCACGAGCGAGTTATCGTAGCTGCTGGTAAGCCGGTTTTTGACGAAATCCATGGCATCGTCCATCTCTGCCAGGGTGCGGCCAAGCGGCTTCAGCACGTAATCACACCATACGACCATGGCCTGGCCCTCGATCACGGCGCGACGTGCGTCCTGATCGGCCGAAGGTTCTGCACCGACTTGCATATGCATGGCCGCGGTCTTCCTTCCGCGCCCGTGTTCCCACGTGGCCAGATCAAAGTTCTGGTCCTGCAGGGCGTGCGTAAGCTCGTGCGCCATGATGGGGCCTTGTTCGTCAATGCCCACCCAGTTCACCAGGTTCATGGTTTTGGTGCGGAAGTCATAAAACCCGCCGAGGCTCGCACTGGGATCTTCTGTCAGGTACTTGCGAAGTGTGAAATCAGGTGGCACGAACCCGAATTTCTTAAGGACAAGCTCAGAACGTACTAACCGGTCAACCTCGGCGCTGGTGAAAAGAGCATCGCTCCAATACTGCTTCACCTGCTGCTGGCTCACCACCTGGTGTTTGACTGCGTTGCGCTTTAGAAATCCCGAATGATCGCTGGCGAATTGCGTAATGCTGTCAAGCTCTCCCAGCAGTTCTCCCGCGTCTTTCTCAGAGATCTTTACTTCCAGCTTGCGATTCGCACGCTTTTCCGCTGCAATTTCGCTCAGGCTCTTGCTCGATTGCGTATTGTTCGGTTGCGCGACAGCCTTTTCTCCGCGGGCTTCGCGAGCATAGTCAGCCAGCGACTTCTGCGGTGCGGGCGGCTGCTTTGGCTGTGTTGCCTGTGGCGTTGCAGTCGGCGCAGGTTGTTGTGCGATGGAGAAATTCGCCAGAAAGACTGACGCAACGAGAGCGAGAAAAAACGCCTGAGAGAAAGACCGGATCATGCGCATAAGACGATTCCAAGGCATCCTGCAATTCAGGATGCTGCGATAACTATAAGGTGCGCAGTCACGGAGGAAATCGAAAATAGGAAGACGGGCACTTACGTAGGTACTATCGGGTAGTAATCGGGGAAAACTGTCTGAGCAGCCGGCCACCCGACGAAGCTTCAATCCGTATCGAACCGCTGTTCTTTGAAAGGATCCCCGTATATGTGGTACCCGTTTTGCTCCCAGAATCCGGGGATATCACGTTCGTAAAACTCGAGTCCGCGCACCCATTTCACCGATTTCCAGGCATAGAGATGAGGCACGATAAGGCGCAGTGGAAAGCCGTGGTCGGCTGAGAGAGGCTGGCCGTCATGGTGCGTCGCGAAGAGGACGTTATCGCGATCCAGGTCCTTTAGCGGGACGTTTGCCGTGTAGCCTTGTTCCGCATGCACCAGCACGTATTTCGCTTCTGGCTTCAGGTGAACGAGCTTGAGTACATCGCGAAAAGCAACGCCATCCCACTCGTTATCGAACCGGCTCCAGCGGGTAACGCAGTGAAAGTCGCTGCGGCTGTGAAATCGTGGTAGCTTGCTGAACTGATCCCAGGTGAGGCGCACCGGAGATTCAACCAGACCCCAGAGACGGAAGTCCCAGCGCGCAGGATCGAAGCGCGGCACTGATCCGTAATGCAGGACGGGCCACTTGAGCGTCAGTGATTGGCCGGAGGGCAAACGTCCGGCTTCCTTCATCTGCTGCTCTTTTTCCTTGCGCTCGTTGCCGGAGAATATGCCCAACTCGTCCATGACACCTCAAATTGTATGAGATGAGGGGGCGCGAGAAAGGGTGCAAGGGGGAATCGGGGATCGGGAGATCGGGTGATCGGCAAAGCGTCCTTCAACCAAACGGCACAGCGATGCTAACGCTGTGCCGCTCAGTGAACTCTGCTCGGGACGATTTTAGTGAGTCACGGCTGCAAACATGGGTGAGTCCATCAGGGCCTGGAAGCTCTTGTCGTCGGCCTTGAAGTGGACCACCAGCTTGCCTCCGTCAGAATCCACGTTCGTGTCCTCAATCGCGGTCTTTTCCGAGGGGCTGGCGTTCATCTTCTTGAACAGCATGCCTGCCTTCAGGACGGAGGAGAGAGTGGAAGCGGTCATATTGTCGGAGGTCACGACGTTCAGGTTGAAGTCGATGCCGTGATCGAAGTCGACCGTGTAATGGGAGCCGTTGAGCTTTTTCTGCAGCGTGTCATATTCGGCGAGATCAGAAGCCTGGCCGAGCGCCGACTTGAGCATGGTCTGCGTGCCCTGCGCGTCCAGCACGCTCCAGACAGTTCCCTGGTCAACGGAGGCGATCATGCTAGTGATTTCAGAATTGGCGTTGAGGCTCATGCTGCTGCCGTCGCGCGCATTGAGCGCGGCGGTCACGGCGGACTTTTCGCCGAAGAGCAGCGTCCAATTATCCAGGAACGTCATGCTCATGCCGCCGGCCATGGGATAAACCCAAGAGCCATTGATTTTGTCGCCCTTGATCTTCTGTTTTGCCAATTTGAGATTTATTGCCTTACGCGGGAAGGTGCCCTGCGCGATGCCGATGATCTGGACGCCATGGTCCTTGCTGCGGAACGAGGCCAGCGTGATCTGGTCCATATCCTTGTCAGCAGTCACGCCAATACTCTTGAGCGCGTCCTCGAACTGTTTCATGTTCGGCGGCATCAGCTTGGCCTTCATCTGCATGGCGCTATCTGAATTCTTCATCCGCCGGTAGTCCACGTTGATGATCTGCTGGACTTCCTGCGGGATAACCGAGCGGGCTGCCGTTGCCAGAGACGCGGCAAAGGCAGGGGCGCCGCCCAGAAAAAGGACAAGAGCGAACACACTGCTGCATTTCATAGTTCCTCTATTTTAATCCGGTTTGCTGCTGATTGAGATGCCAGCCGCAGCTACTTGGGATGTAAAGCCATTACTTTAAGGTATTCACCTCTGGAGGTGTCCTACCCTTGAACGCACTTCCTCAACAAAGGTTGCGCTTTTTATGGACGCCAGATTGATCTCAACGTTGGAAAGCGCGCCCAGCGTAGCCGCCTTGGCCAGGGCCGACGCAACGGTAAGATCTGAGGCCATATTGGGGTTCGTAATGGGACCAAGCGTCGCGATGATATCGCCCACTTCGCGTGCCTTGAGCGCGGTTTCCAATGGAACGCTGGTTGCCCCCTGAAGAGCGGTTTCGATCAGGGCGTCACCATCGGAAGAAGTTTTGGCCGCTTTGTAGGCAGCCAGTACCTTTGTATAGCTTTCAGCGTCGGCATCAATTCCGGCTTTCAGTTCTTCGCGGAGCTGGGCAAGGCGGGCCATGGCTTCACTCAACTGCAGATCATATTGCGCATACGCTTTCTTGCCCCGCGACATGCCTGCCACCATGGTTCCCAGGGCAGCAGCCATTGCGCCTGCGGCAGCGGATGCGCTTCCTCCACCGGGAGTGGCTGTGGGGGCGGCGAGCTGCTCTACAAAAGGTTCGACTCCGGCACGGATACCGCCGATAGCCATCTTGCCACCCATTACGCCAGCCAGGCGGTTCTCGAGGATCAGCGAGGAATCGAAGTTTTCGACCTGCAAAAACCACTCGGCTGCCTGTTCAAGTGCTGCTTTAGGAATCAACCCGACAATCTCGCTGCTCAAGGGCATAACGCCGTAACGCGCAGCTTCCCTCTTCACGAACTCAAAGACGCGAGCAATGGGCGTTTGCTCAAAGTCAGTCAGGTTCATCGAGACTTGAGCGAGGCCACGCACTTCAAATCCTGCGCCTTTGACATAGCGCAATCCACCATTCGAGAACCGGATGGCCTTGGCAATCTTCTTCGCGATATCGACGTTCGTGGTGTTCAGGAAGACGTTGTAAGCGATGAGCGCTTTGCGCGCTCCGACGACGGTTGCGCCAGCGGAAGGATGGCACCGAGGGTCGCCGAAGTCTGGCTTGCGCGCAGGATTTACAAGGATGTCATCGCGCAATCCCTCGAACTGTCCGCGCCGGATGTTTTCGAGGTTCGTCCGTTCCGGCGAAGTTGCTGCCGCTTCATAGAGATACACGGGAATCTGAAAGCGTTTCCATATCTCCTGCCCCACCTGCCGGGCGATGGTCACGCAGTCTTCCAGCGTGGCGCCTTCGATGGGAATGAACGGCACTACGTCGGCGGCACCGATGCGGGGATGCGCTCCCTGATGCTTGGTGAGGTCGATAAGCTCTGACGCCTTACCGACGCCGCGAATGGCGGCTTCGGCGATCGCCTCACGGTCGCCGACCAGAGTGATCACGCAGCGATTGTGGTCAGAGTCCATCTCGCGATCGAGCAAATACACGCCAGGAACTTTCATGGCGTCAACGATCGCGTCAACTACGGCCTTGTCCCGGCCTTCAGAGAAATTAGGAACGCATTCAACCAGTGTGGACATAACTGGAGAGAATATCGGATTGGCAGCAGAGGGCGCAAAAGCGGCTCGGCAAAAGGCTTACGCGGCTGTGGTCGCCTCCTGCTTGCGATCCCCGAAGACATCGCGGTAAGCGGCTTCCAGATCGGCGAGCGCGCGGCCACAGTCGCCACGGAAACTCGATCCGTGCATGACGGCGAGCGTGCGAGGATTCAATGCGACAAGCTTGTTGATGTTGCGCGCCGTCAGTGGAGTGTACGGAACATAATCCGCGAGGATGCCTGCCTGGTATTCGCGCATGGCTGCATGGGACCGGCCGACGACATCAGATTCCGTCATTGGTTCGACATCGCCGGTCTGGTGAAACAGATCAGAACAGAGCAGGGTTTTCTCCGTCTCCTCGAAGAGAACACCGGCGTCCCAGCCATGTGGCAAATGTGGCGTGGGCACATAGCGGAAGTGATACTTCCCGGTCGAGAACGTTTCAGCTTCTGCGAGAGGCTTTGCTTCGCGCCCAATGAAATCGTTTACGCACACAATTGCGCCAACCTGGCTGCAAATCACGTCTGCATTCGGAGCAACGGCCAGCCACTCGTTCAGAGCGCCGCACTCGTCAGACTCAAAATGGCTGAAGCTGATGTGCCGCAGATCGGAAACGTTGATCAGTCTGGAAACGGCTTCGCGAACTTCAGGAAACATTCCCCGCAGACCGGTATGAAACAGGAGAGGCTCGTCATCCTTGATCAGGAAATGATTGAATTGAAGGTCGCCCGCGGGCGCGTAAATGGAGATGCGAAAAAGATTCGGAGCAATCTCACTGATGTTGGCCATTGTTCCTCCGAGGTGATCGACGAACCACAAGAGAGGATGTTACCAATTTTCCCGTAGGCCAGAGCCGGGTAATTCCTTACTGCTCAATCTCTTAACGGGATAAACCTAATGTCAGCGATATCGACTATCTGAACCAATTCAGTCCAATCAAAAACTGGACGGTGTTGATGCCAGGATTCGGCACTGTGAGGCCCGCGTTGGAGATGTGCTCGTAGCGCACGCTGGCCGTCAGCGCGCGACGTTCATTATTGAAAAACTGGAAGCCGAACGCACCATGAGTAATGAAGTTTACGTGAGACGTGTTTAGTGGCACCTGATGGTTGGTGAACAGTACACCGCCACCGAGTTCGAGGAACGGGATGGAGCGCTCGTACTGAGTAAAGTTCCACTTGAGGTTTACCGGGTTAAAGGCTTCACCAAAAGCGTTCCTGGCAGGCGCTGGTTGCCAGATGTAGTAGAGGGGCATGAGGTCAGCCGCCCACTCGAAATTGCCGCGCAATGCTCCGCTCAGGTGATTTTCCGTCAGAACTTTCCCCAGACGCACGCCAGCATTGATCATGTGCGTGTCTCTGGTGCCGCCGGGCACGCTGAAGCCGCCGCTCGCCCAGAAACCATAATCCCACGGCTTGCCGGAAAGAGGTGAGGACTCGGTTTGCGCATGGGCGATCGAGCAGCCGGCAACAACAGCAATCAACAATAGACGACGCGCACCGCTCATGAGCAGATGAGGCACTGGGGGTTCTCCATCTATCAGGGCAAAAGATGTTGCAGCATCATAGCAGACCACTTGCTGTGCAACGTGATAGCCGCACTTCCTGCAACTTCCGCTTACGCTACTGATCGACCTCACACGCCACAGTTGGCCAGTTCCAAAATGAAACTGTGTTTACGGAATTTCTTGGCGAATTCTTATTATCCACAGTCCCACGATCTAGCATTACCCGTGTTGCACGACAGTCCGCGGTCGAGCATGCGCAATCGATGTTCAAAATCGAGAAGTCAAAATGGTGAGCGAGCGCTGCTCCCAACCATCCCACCCCGGGTTCCACCAGTCCTTAGCAGCCCGAAACCTTTCAGCGAGCAATTTGATGCGAAGAACGGCCTCAATTCAGCCGTGGCACTTCCCACAACCTTCGGAAGGAGAAGAACATGTCGAACAATTACGAGACACGAGTCCTGGTTCGTCAAGGAGCGCGCGAACTCTCGCGCGAAGAAGTGGATGCAGTACAGGGCAATGGGCAGATACCGTGCCGGATCACTTTCACGCACACGCCGAAAGGCGGCTCAGACGAAGACACGCAGTGTTAGCGAGCATTTTCAGACCAACAGGAGGCAAAGATGGACGAACACAAAGATCGAGTACTGGGACGCAGCCGAGCACGTGAACTGACGTGGAGCGAAGTAGAGAACATCAGCGGTGGGCAGACCACGAGCCGGCTCACTTCCCCGAGCCCGAAACATCCGGTCGGAGACGTGCTGGAGGACGCTCCGCAGTAGGAGTTTTGGCCAGGCAAACGAGCACCTCTGCTGAGTTCAAATGAAAGGAGACAAGAAACATGAACAATCGAGTGCTCATGCGCCAGGGTGCGCGTGAACTAACCGAGCAGGAAGTGAACGAGGTTGCCGGTGGAATCCATACCGCCACCAAGTGCACCTTTGATCCATCCACAGGCTTTAAAGACGGCGATCCCGGCGAGTGCTGATCGGCCGCTCGCTGCCCATTCCGTGAGTTTGATCAGCAAGGAGAATCCCATGAACGAAAGAGTACTCGGACGCACCGGCGCGCGCGAGTTGACCAGGGAAGAAGTTGATCGCGTGAGCGGCAGCGCCACGAACTGCACTTTCCAGCAGACACACGTCGGTCACACGATCGACGACCTGGTGGACGACTGCATTTCTTAAGCTTGACGAGCGCGATGAGCGCACGCCAGGAAACCAAACCAGAACTGGAGGATTGAATGGCGAACAACGACAACAGCAGGGTGCTGGGACGCCTCGGCGCCCGGGAACTGACCGCAGTTGAAGTTGAAGTAGTAGCCGGAGCACAGCTGCGTACGCTGGTGTGCACCGCAATCATGGCCACAGGAACCGTAACCGGCACCGGCGACGGCGACGGCTGCAGCGATACTGACAGCGATCATCAATAGCTGCTGTCGTGCGGCGGCGCCCGAGCGAGGTGCCGCCGCAGGTTTTTGATTCACAGAGCACCCACCGCGGAGAATGAAACAACTATGAAGATCATTGTGCTCGCGCACGAAAACGACAATCACACCGCCCCACTCAAGTGGGCGCTGGAGCGCGCAGGATACCAGGTCGCCTGCTGGCCGGGAACGGGGTGGAAGCCGGAGATGCAGAGCTCGGTGCACTTTAACGGTGATGCTCGTATCACACTGGGACCTCATTCGGTGGATTCGGGCGACGTCGTCTGGATCCGCCGGCCGAACTCTCCGCTGCAGCATCCGAACACAAATGAGGCCGACAGGAAGTTTGCCGAAGGCGAGTATCGCTGGTTCAACTGGAACACGCTTTATCTGCTGGAGATGCTGCCGGTGCGCTGCATCAATCCTTACTCGGCGTCGCGGTTCATCAACAATAAATCGGTGCAGCTGCTGCTGGCGAAGCAATGCGGCATGAAGGTGCCGGAAACGCTGATGTCGAATTCCCCGCAAAGTGTGCGTAACTTTCTGGAGTTGCGCGGCGGACGCAACATCTGCAAGACCTTCTTCCCGCACGTGTGGCAACGCGCGGCCGGAACAATCGCCGTGACGGAGACATTCGAGTTGAACGCGCATCAGTTGCCGCGAGACGAAGTCCTGACCTACGCTCCTGCGATCTACCAGGAAATGGTGGAAAAAGAATTCGACGTCCGTATGGTACTGCTGGGCTCAACTGTCTACTCCTATTCCCTACACAATCCGAATCGCGCGCTGGACTGGCGGCAGGACTGCGGGCAGGGACTGGTCGAGGTCCGCACTATTGAGACACCGCCGGAAATCGCGAAAGCCGTACTGGAGTTTGCCCGGCGATCAGGGATTTGCTTCGGCAGCCTGGACTTCGCCATCGGCGCAGACGGACGCTGGTGGTTCCTGGAGATCAACGAAGAAGGCCAGTTCCTTTGGCTCGACGAATTCAATCCGGAGGTAAACATTCAGCAGAAATTCCTGGCGTTTCTTACCTCGCCTGCAGGCGCGACGCGCGAGGAGATTGAAGAGCGGCAAAAGCTATTCCCATCCTGGAAGGAGTACTCGGCGTCGCCCGCCAAAGAGCAGTATGTGCCGGAGGAGAGCGCGGGAGCGCAGTTCATAACCGTGGAACCGACCTAAATCGGGAGATCGGGTGATCTGGTGATCGAAGACGATCGTAAGAACATCGCAAAGGAGAAGAAGCATGTTTCCACCGTCACCAGAACTACAAGCCATCTTACAAATGACTCGATCGGGCAAACGCTTCGTAGCACAGGCGCCTCGCCTGTGCCGCTTACTGTCCGACCGAGCCACCGGAAATAATCCCGGGTCGGCAGAGGAGTCAATATCAGGTGAACGTGGGTGCTCATCACTACAAACGGACTCCAGTTCGTAGCGCTTGCCGTCGTCGTACAAACAATGATCGAGGACCAACCTTCGCCTCATCATTCAGGGTGAGATGGTCTTTTGGATGTGAAGCTGATGAAGTACGAACCGCCGTCTTTTTCAATATGCGGTAACTTGCGGCGGTAAATTGTCATTCTTGCGGCACAGGCGAGGCGCCTGTGCTACACAGCTAACAAGGGCTACATTCAACATGCGCGAGAGAGAAATCCGCCAGACAATCAACCAACAGCCCCGAACCCGGCCTGCTCAACTCATTTATGGGATGGCTACTACAAAAAGGCGGCCCGCAGGCCGCCTTTTTTGAGCTTTGATTTTGGAAACTTAACCAGCCACTTCTTCGAGCTGCTTCTGGTCCACATCGAAGTTTGAATAAACATTCTGGACGTCGTCGTGATCTTCGATGGTCTCCAGCAGGCGGATCATCTGGTTGGCAGCTGCGCCTTCCAGCTTGACGTACGTCTGAGGAATCATGCCCAGTTCCGAGTGAACTACTTCCGCGCCGGACTTCTTCACCGCCTCGAGCACCTGCTCGTAGGTATTCGGAGGCGTGGTGATTTCCCAGTTCTCGCCGTCGTCGTTCAGGTCATCCCCGCCAGTCTCCAGCACTATGTTCATCAGATCGTCTTCCTTGGCTTTCTTGGAAACAATGATCGAGCCTTTCTTGCTAAACATCCATGCGACTGAGCCGGCTTCACCCAGGTTCCCGCCGCCTTTGGTGAACATGTGGCGGATTTCGCTCACGGTCCGGTTGCGATTGTCGGTAGTCACATCGACCAGGAGAGCCACGCCGCCGGGACCATAGCCTTCAAAGGTGATCTCTTCGTAATTCACACCTTCCAGTTCGCCGGTACCGCGCTGGATCGCGCGCTTGATATTGTCCGCCGGCATGTTCTCCGCCTTGGCGGCGGCAACGGCGGTGCGCAGGCGGGGATTGCCTTCGATATCACCTCCGCCCGACTTGGCGGCCATGGTGATTTCCTTGATCAGACGGGTAAAAATCTTGCCGCGCTTGGCGTCCAGCGCGCCCTTCTTGTGCTTAATTGTGGCCCATTTTGAGTGGCCAGACATGGTAATACCTCAGCTCGTAAGGATTTTTATCGCGGCCGAAGAAGACCCGGCTATCGCAAGAAAACGCATGAAAACAAAGTAGATTATAGCACGTTTCACTGCTATGATCCGGCGCTGATGAAGCGGAAAGACTTCGAGCGGGACACCATCAACCGGCAGCGAAATATAGTTTTTCCTGACACCGTACTGAACGAAGGACGGTTCTATCGCACGCTTTTTTCGTGGGAAACCGAGTACACGACGACCCAGAGAATCTGCCTGGGACTGCTTGGCGTTTTCTTAACTGTGATGGGCAGCTTATGGGTAGCAGCGATGGTGGGTTTTATTCGCGACTCCAAAGACGGCTTCAATCTGATGACTTTATGGTTCCTCGTGATAGCCATCGGGATGTCTGGCATGGGTCTGATGCTCACTTTGCGCGGCCTTGTGCCGCCTCAACCGACCAGGCTCAAGCGTCTGCAAACGGCGCGCCGGCCGCGGCGGCACCGACGTCCCTGAAGCGAGCTAAGTTCCGCTGCTATCATTAGATATGGCCGAAAGTTACAGTTCGGAGATAAGCCCAGACGACGCTACTCCTCGCGCAAGCCTTTGGCAGCGGCAGCTTCTCTTCCTCCGCCAGCACTGGTGGC
>DATAEJ010000166.1:0-3175 GCA_036258095.1 Candidatus Angelobacter sp.
ATTAGCAATTAGCCGCACAGTTGAGCTGTTGGCGAATTGATAAACCTGGAGCTTTTGAGCGAGGGGGTTAAACGCTTGGGTGACGCAAGGAAAATGTTGGGTGACCCAAGCAATTCCCGGCGTGACCCAAGGGAAAACTCGGCGTGACCCAAGGGCCGAAATGACGCAAGCGGCTTTGTTTGCAACAAAACGGCAAAAAAATAGGGGGCGCCCCCTCTAAGGTTTACCGGAGAGTAACAGAAAACCCATTTACCACAGAGGACACAGAAGGGCGCGGAGGAAGGAAAGGCAATGAAGATCGCCGGAATCGCGCGTAATCGCCGTAACCCTACCCCAGCAAACCAAAATCGGGTTTGCCGGGGGCCCCGTAATCGCACGTAATCGGAAATCGACAACCTGACACCCCAGAGTACACAGATTGCAATGAACAAGACTCCCAGCGCAGCCGAGGGCGGCTGCGATCCACGTGGCGTCGGGGATGATGGGAGGAGGTGAGATCGCCGGAATCGCCCGTAATCGCCGGAATCGCGCGTAGTCGCCGTAATCGCGCGGAATCGAAACCGTTTTCACTGGATAGGGCGCAGAGAAAGAATTAGGCGCCAATGATCTCGGAAGTCGCCGCCACGGCTTCCTGCTGTTCTTCCTTCCATCCCGGCCGTCCAAATACCGACCGCAGTTTGACGCGCAGAGTTGGCGCGGAGCGGACGTCGCGCCAGATGGCGACCCACTCGTGGAAGGCGATGCGCAGCGGGTTGTAGGTGTTGATGTTGGTGGTGAGGCCGTAGACGGGGCGCTCGACTTCAGGTTCAAACGTCCCGAAGAGGCGGTCCCAGATGATGAGGATGCCGGCGTGGTTGCGGTCGAGATACTGGCGGTTGGAGCCGTGATGCACGCGGTGGTGCGACGGCGTGTTGAGCACCAGCTCAAGCGGGCCCATGTTGCGCACGATTTCCGTGTGGATCCAGAACTGGTAGAGCAGGCTGATGGCCTGCATGGTGAGCACCATGACGGGATGGAATCCGATGAGAGGCATCCAGAGCCAGAAGATCCATGACATGAAGCTGCCGGTCCAGGTCTGGCGGAGCGCGGTGCCGAGGTTATAGCGCTGCGACGAATGATGCACCACGTGCGATGCCCAGAAGAACCGGCATTCGTGGGAGACGCGGTGGAACCAGTAGTAAGAGAAGTCGTCGGCGAAGAAGACGAGCAGCCATGCCCACCACGACCAGCCGAGGTCCCATCCGATGTGGTGAGCGCGCGAGAAGCTGTACACGAAAGTGAAGACGCCGAGGACGGCCGACTTGGCGACGAGCCCGAGAAACACGTTGCCGAGCCCCATGCTGAGCGAAGCCGCAGTGTCGGGAAGGAGGTACAGGTCGCGGCGCATGTATGCGTCGGCGAGGGCTTCAAGCACGAGCAGCAGGATGAAGCCGGGGATCGCAAGATGAATGAGATCGGGTATCTGCGGCACAGCAAAAGCAGTGTAGCGCAAAAAGCCTGGAGAAACACCTACAGAAGAGCACTCAGCAGTCAGCACTCAGCATTCAGCCCTGGTCGATCCTCGATGTCCACCTCGAGAAGAAAACACTTCAAGCCCCCATGTCTCCGCGCCTCGGTGGTGAAAGGGTCTTGCATTTGCGTTTGCAAATGCCTGCCAAGTTGTTACGGGGCTGAATGCTGACTGCTGATTGCTGAGTGCTTCGCTGCACGGTGAACGCCTCTGCTTTTTCCTTTACAATTTCTGCGAAACGATTGGAGCGTTGAAGCACAATGAAAGCCATTCAGGTGCAGAAAACCGGCGGTCCCGAAGTGCTCACGCTGGTCGATATCCCCGTCCCGCAGCCCAAGCCGAACGAAGCGCTGATCAAGATTGGCGCCATCGGAATCAATTTCATTGACGTGTACTTTCGCGAAGGCCGCTATCCGGCGGCGCTGCCGTTTGTGGATGGCCAGGAAGCCGCCGGCACTGTAACTGCCGTGGGCAGCGACGTGAAGTCAGTCAAAGTCGGCGACCGCGTGGCCTACTGCAACGCTCTGGGCAGCTACGCGGAATATCAGGCTGCACCGGCGGAGCGTCTCGTCAAAATTCCTGACGGCGTATCCGATCAGCAGGCTGCTGCGGCGATGCTCCAGGGAATGACCGCGCACTACCTTGTGAACAGCACGTATCCGCTGAAGCAGGGCGAGACCGCGCTGATTCACGCCGCCGCCGGCGGCGTGGGACTTCTGCTTGTCCAGATGGCGAAGAACATTGGCGCGCGCGTGATTGGCACGGCCGGCACGGAAGAAAAAGCCAGGCTGGCCCGTGAGGCCGGCGCCGACGACGTCATTATTTATACGCAGCAGGACTTCGAAGCCGAAACCAAACGCCTCACAGACGGCAAGGGCGTGCACGTGATCTATGACGGTGTGGGCAAAACCACCTTCGATCACGACCTGAACCTGCTGCGCCCGCGCGGCTACCTCGTGCTCTTTGGCGCGTCCAGCGGCGCAGTGCCGCCGTTCGACCCCATCAAGCTGTCGCAAAAAGGCTCGCTGTTCCTCACGCGGCCCACGCTCGTCAACTACACGTCGACGCGCGAAGAACTTGAGCATCGCGCCACTGACGTGCTGACCGCTGTCGCATCCGGCAAGCTCAAGCTGCGGATCGGCCACACTTACAAACTGGCAGATGCGCAGCAGGCGCATCGCGATCTGGAAGGCCGCAAGACGACTGGCAAGGCGCTGCTGATCCCGTGAAGCCTATAAAAAAGGTTGAGGGACACGCTGAGACGAGCGTGTTAGCGCGCCTTCGTCCGCCCATTCACCGTCGATCGCGCGTGACCGTTTGCTCTTCCCTGTCCGCGCTCGTTGCTGAACTTGCGCGCAAACTCCAGAAACGCCGCCATCGCCGGCGACACGAACCCATCTTTTCGACGGATGAAAACCGTCTCGACGCGCGCCTCTTCCGGCTCAAGCGTGTGCACGCGGACTTTGTTGCGATGCTCTGTGGTCTTGAGCAGCGCCTTCGGCAGCATCGTGACGCCCAGCCCTGCCGCCGTGCAGCCCATGATGCCGTCGAGCGTTCCGAACTCCATGACCTTGATCTTCTCTACTCCGGCCGCGTGCAAGATTTGCTCCAGCCGTACGCGATACGAACATCCCTGGCGGAATACCAGCATCTTTACGTCGTCGC
>DATAEJ010000167.1:0-10045 GCA_036258095.1 Candidatus Angelobacter sp.
CGCTCCTCAGGCCCCCAACTCACGCCAATCTTCTGCTGCGCAGTGGTGAGCACCGGGCACGTCTCAGTCAGACCGTAGCCGGAGAAACAGATGCATCCGATTCGGTCCTCCACCTGGCGCACCAGCGTAGGCGACGCAGCCGCGCCGCCGAGCGTGATCCGTTGCAGCGTGCTGAGATCATACTTCGGGCGATCAGGACAATGGACCAGCGCCGTCGCCATGGTCGGAACGAGGCTGCAGGCCTGAACTTTTTCCTTCTCTATAAGGCGAAAGACTTCCGGCGGATCGAACTTGCCGATCATTACATGCGTGCCGCCGACGTACGTCAGCGAGTGGGCCACGCCCCAGCCATTGGCATGAAACAGCGGAATGGTATGGAGTTCGATGGAATCCGCCCCGGTGCTGAACACAATTGTCACATTCAGCGCGTGCAGGTAGATGTTGCGATGCGTGAGCATCACGCCCTTGGGATTCGCGCTGGTGCCACTGGTATAAAACAGCTCCGCCAACGAGTTCTCATCCACCTGCATGATGTCGATCTCCTGGGGTGTTGCGGCACCGAGCAACTGCTCATACTCCTGCGGAACGGCCCAGGCCGCGGGCTTATGATCCAGAGCGACAAAACTTTCTACTGTGTTCAGTTCGTTGCGGAAGCCGTCCACCATAGGTGCGAATTGCTCCTGAAACAGCAACACCCGGGCGCCTGAGTCATTCAGGATGTAAGCGAGTTCCTTCGGTGTGAGACGGATGTTTAGCGGTAGCAGGACCGCGCCGGCCTCCAGCACGCCATAGTAGGCCTCCAGAAGGCGATGACAGTTCGCGCTCAGAAAGGCGACGCGATCGCCAGGCTTAACCCCTAGCGCGCGAAGCGCTCCCCCAAGCCGGGCGGCGCGATCCGCGAATTGAGAATACGTGTAACGCTGCTCCCCGCAGATTACGCCAACTTTCTTCGGATACTGCCCGGCCGCATAGCGCAGGAATCGGAGCGGTGTGAGAGGAATATTCATGGCTAACGCAGCCTAGGCTGACTGCCCTCCATCCACGGCCAGCACGTGGCCAGTAACATAGTCAGAAGCGGCGGATGCAAGAAACACCGCCGCGCCTTTCAGGTCATAATCAGTGCCAAACCGCTGAAGCGGTATGTGCGCCAGCAGCGTTTCCTTCTTGTGCTCAATCACCCAACCGGACATGTGCGTAGGGAACCACCCCGGAGCGAGCGCATTCACCTGGATATTGTGCCGCCCCCACTTCCAGGCAAGATCTTTGGTGAACGCGATCACGCCTCCTTTGCTGGCATGATAGCCAACAGCATCTACCACATTCGGCGGCGAGCCGCGCAGCCCGGCTATGGACGAGACATTGATGATTTTGCCGCGCTCCTGCGGAACCATGATCTTCCCTGCCGCCTGGCAGCAAAGAAAAGTCCCGGTGAGGTTGGTTTCCAGAACCTTGTTCCAGTCCTCCAGCTTCATCTGCTCAATGGGAGCGCCCCAGGAGATTCCAGCGTTGTTGATGAGGATGTCCACGCGCTTGAACTGCGCGACCGTGTCTTCGAAAAGCTTACTGACACTTTCAGGATCTTTTACGTCGCAGGCAAACGCGGCCGTACGCACTCCCAGCTTCGATAAGTCATGGGCTGTTTCTTCGCAGCGCTCTTTTTTGCGGGCGCAGAGCACCACATTGGCGCCCATCTCCGCCATGCCTTCTGCCATTTGCCGGCCCAGGCCAATAGAGCCCCCGGTGATCAAGGCCACGCGACCGGAGAGGTCGAAAAGCTCTCTTACATTGCGATTGAGTGGACTGGACATAAATGGAAGATTAACTGTTCTCCTTCATCGCGATTCCCGTCGGCCGCGGGATTGCGCCTGCTTCCCAGGGCGCCTTCAAGACTGTTCGCCACTCCAGCAATGCCGGCCCGGGACGTTGAAACCATGCAGGCATTTTCTGTTCGAGTTCGGCAAAGCTGACAGCGCGCTCACCGGGAATTCCGTAGCTCTCGGCGAGACGGCAGAAATCAGGGTTCTTCAACGCAACTTCGTGAGTCTGGCCAAAAACGGAGCGCTGCAGAAAGCCGATTACGCCGTACGCCTCGTCGTTAACCAGAAGGATCTTCACCGGAAGTTGATATTGCGCAAGCGTGGCCAGTTCGGGGAGCGTGTATTGAAACCCGCCATCTCCGGCAACACAGACTATCTTCTGCGCGCTGCCAGTTCGCTGCACAGCACAGGCGGCCCCAATCGCCGCCGGCAACCCATATCCAAGTGTTCCTGAGCCGTAAGGATACAGAAACGTATGCGGCTCGAAAACCGGGAAGAATGCAGATGCCCAGTAGTTCAGAATGGACTGATCGTTGACGAGTACGTCGCGGCGATCAAGCGTCCCTCGCAAAAGCCGCAGCGCCTGCCAGGCCTCAGAGTTGAGGGCGTGCAAACGCTGCTCTTCGCCCGCCAACTGCGGCTTGATATCGCACCAGGGCGAGCGCCCGTCCAGCGAGGCGCCGAACAGAGTTGCCGCTTCAGTGGAATCGGCGACGATACGCAGTGAAGCGTGAACTCGTGTGCCGGGGTAGTCAATGTGGGGAACGATCTGGATATGTTCGTCAGGCAGCTTCAGCTGAAACCGTCCGGTATCGAATTCTGTGAATCGAGCGCCCAGGGAGAGCAGAAGATCGCTCTCGTTGAAGATCTCCTGTGCGACTCCCAGTCGCGAAATGCAACCCATGAACAGCGAATGGTCCGCCGGGAAGTTTCCCTTTCCGCTCGTAGTCGTGAACACGGGTCCTTGCAGGATTTCGGCTAATTGCCTGACCGGCTCCAAGTCACCACTAACGCCACCACCTACGAGCAATACCGGACGACGCGCTTTCTGGATCTGGTGGATCGCTGACGCAAGGTCGGCTGGAGGAGACAACTCGGGCGAACGTTGAGCCGAAGAAGATAGCGGAGTGAATGTCGCAGCCAACAGGTCGTGCGGGATCTCAATGAATGCCGGGCCCGGGGCAGGTCCGCGCAAAACCGCCATCGCTTCCGAGAAAACGTCAGAAATCTCTGCTGGATTGTTGACGCGACGCGCAAACCGAGTCAACGGCCGGAACACATCAATCTGATCGGGCGTTTCATGCAACGCACCACCCTGTCCAGCATGCAGCGCGGAGGCAATATTGGTGCCGATTACCAGCACCGGAGTATCTGATTGCAGGCTCTCCAGCAGCGGAACAAGCGTAAACAGATTTCCTGGCCCCGTGGAAGCAAATACTGCCGCGATCCGCCCGCTCTGTCGGCGGAAGCCATCGGCGGCATAACCCGCCGCCTGTTCGTGCCGCACCACCCAGTGATGAAACGGCGTGGCGCGCCGCAGCCCCTCGTAGATGGCAATGTTATGGATGCTGGGAATCCCAAAGCCGCAGTCGATGCCATTGCCCAGGAGGCTTTCCACAACGGCTTGCGCACCGGTAATTGTACGGACGGCTGTGGTATGAGGGGAGACGGACATGAGAATGAATAACCGTTCAGTTTTCGCACGCCATTGTAGCGCAAAAAGAAAAAGGGCGACGAAGTGTTCCGCCGCCCAGAGATCAGGGTTTGTGTTTAGAAGTTCACTCGTGCACCAAGCTGCAATTGCCGCATCGGGAACGCAGACGTAAACGCCAGAGGCGCATTTACCAGCGGCGACACGGAACCGTGAACGTTGAACGTGGTGAAGCCTTGCAATAGTCCAAAGTTCGGCCCCACAACGTTGTTCACGCTCGCGTAATTGGTGCGGTTCAGCAGGTTGAAACCTTCCGCAATCAGTGACAGGCTGGCTCTCTCACCCATCCTGATTTGTTTCGCAATCCGCATATCCCAGGAGAAGAAATCCGGGCCCAGCCCGGTGTTGCGCCCTGCGCCGATGGGACGATCATTGGTGGAGTGACGATCGCCATTTACGTCAGTTCCCGCCAGCAGGTTAAAGGGATGACCGCTGTTGTAGCGGAAGATGGGTGCAATCTGAAAGCCCGAAGCGAACCTTCCGAACGAGCTGTTGCCCCGGTTTCCAGTGTCAATCACGCCCGCCACCACGACCTTATGCCGCTGGTCGAAGTCGGAGAGGCCGCGTTCACCCGCCAGGTTCAGATTGTCCTGGGGTCCGAAGTCACTGTTGAAGTCCGTGGTTGTGTCGAACGCCTTGCTCAGCGTATAGCTGCCGAACAACTGCAGATAGTTGCTGAAGCGCTTCTTCACTTCCAGAATTCCGCCTTCAAACAGGGCCGAGCCCTTCGACGAGTACTGATTTCCCTGCAGCAATAACGGGTTCTTGAAGCAGGTAAGAATCGCCGCGCCTGCGCATGGGGAGATGCCCAGCGGACTCACGGTACCGCTGTTCCAGTTGTGGACGGTCACCGAAGCTCCGTTCGCCAACGGCACCGTGGTGAGCGGCGCGGGTAGAACATTGGTATCGAGCGCCACCGGCAAGCCGATAGTGTGCACGTAGATTCCGCTCAACGAAACCGAGAAGTCTCTCCCGAGCTGCCGTTCGATCCCGAACTCAGCCTGCTGTGAGTAGGGACTTGCGTAATCAGGTTGACCGCTGAAGAGCACGCTTAACGGCGGAAGCGGACCAGAGTGCGAGTTGGCAGGGTTCTGCCCCGGTGGGAAGAATTGATTAAGATTCGCCGGTGTGATGCACGCCACGTTCGGCGCCACGGCCGTCTGGCAGGTGATTGCGCCTTGTGCCAGTAGCGTGTTGAAGATCACGGCTGAAGTGAGCGTTGAAAGTCCCGGCACGCCAGTGAGGGGAACGAACACCTGAGCGATCTGGCGGTTGCCGTTCACCTGACCCAGAGTCTGTACAACGTCGCCGATCTGGCCATAAATCGGCGAGTAGAAGATGCCATAGCCAGCGCGAAGCACGGTCTTGTGGTCTCCGAACGGATCCCAGGTAAAACCAACGCGCGGAGCGATGTTGTTTTTGTCCGTGTTCAGCGGTCCGTATTGACTGTCAAGTTCGTAGCGGACACCGTAGTTCAGGGTGAACCGGGAGCTCATGTTCCAGGTGTCCTGAACGTAAGTGGAGAAGAACGGACGAGGATAGTTGTAGACCGGATTGCCAAAGCCCTGCTGATAGAACTGTGGCAGAGCGCCCGGCAAGGCAAACATTGATAGCGACTGAAGCGAATTGATCGTTGCCGGTGTAATCGGCAGCCCTGTACCGGGATCAGTGGTGAGACCGCAAGCAGCCGGAACCGAGAAACACGGGGCCACCAATCCGCCGGGAAGATTACCAAATACAAACCGGCCGGGGAAGAAGGTTTGCGACTCAGTGTGGTTTCCGCGGTAGAGGAAACCAGCTCCGAACTTGAAGGTGTGCTTGCCGTGAACGGTGCTGACGTTATCTGCGATCTCATAGCGACGCATGATGGTCAGGCTGGGAATAAATATGTTCGAGCCGGAATTTCCAAACCCGGGAAGATCAATGCCAACCTGTCCGGGGAAGTTCGGGATCACATCAAAGTTGCTGTAGTTGTATTGAGCACGAGCTTCGTTTTGAGTCTTGCCGCTGAATTGATGGAACCAGGAAGCCAGCAGAGTATGGTCAAAGGCATGAACGCTGCTTCCCCGAGAGAACCCGGTCAGCGACTGCACGTCCGGATTGTTTTCAGTATCGTGGCCGAAGTTGTAGCGTACAAACATCTGGTTTCGGTCACTGAACTGATGATCGAAACGCGTGGAGAAGAGATACAACCGATTTTCATACGGAAACAGGCCGCCGTTGTTAATCAAAAGGTTCTGCGCGAAAGCTCCGCGCGGCGTGGCCGGATTCAGTGTGAAGAGGCCATTAAGAACCTGCGCACACGCGGCTGCGGGAAGAGATGTGGTGCCGAAACACGGCACTGGTTGCGCACCAAGAGCCGTCAATCCGCGGATGATCCCAGCCTGGTCGTTGAACGGGCTGTCCGTTGGTCGGAAGAGAGCTGTGCTTGCCAGCAGCGGAACCGCATTTTGCGAATCGGCGCGAAGTCCTTCAAATGAGCTATACAGGAATGACTTGTCTCTGGTGATCGGGAAACCGATTGATGCGCCAAATTGCTGGCGGCTGAGGGAATCCTTAACATGAGTTCCGTTCACGTCAGGAGCGAGAGGATTGAAGTTCTGGCCCGGCTGGAGGGCCTGGGTAATCGAAAACGGATTTGCGGCATCCAGGGCATCGTTTCGGAACAGGCCGAACAAGCTGCCGTGAACGTCATTGCTTCCGGACCTGCTGACGATGTTGATGGTCGCGCCACTCGCGCCGCCGAGTTCCGCGCCGTAATTGCTGCGATTGATCTGGAACTCCTGGACGGCATCCTGGCCGAGGTTCAACCGTACGCCACCGGCGTCGTCATTCGCTTCACCGCCATCGACCGTCACGCTGTTGCCTCGGCCGTTGCTCCCGTAGAAGGAAAGGCCGCTTTGCGGCGTCTGCTTCACGCGGAAATCCTGGTCAGAGGCCAGCCGCGTTGAGTCGGAGACTGCCGGCGCCAGCAAAGTGAAGGTGAGGTAGTCGCGACGGTTAATCGGCAGTTGCTGAATGTATTGCTCATTGATCGTGTTCGCCTGCCCCGGACGGTCAGTCTCGATAATCGGAGCCTCCGTTGTGACCTCGACCGATTCGGCAACCTGCGAGACCTTCATCGGGAAATTCACGACCGAGGTTTGGCCGATCGTCACAGTCACTGCTTTTGCAATTTCCGTCTGGAAGCCGGTTTTTGAGACCGCGACGCTGTAATTAGCCGGAAGCAATCCGGGAACGCGGAAGCTTCCGTCATTGTCTGTGACTACGGTGTGCTTGGTGCCCTTGGCGATGTCGGTAACCACTACCGTGGCCCCGGAAACGGTTGCGCCCGATGGGTCAGTAACCGTGCCTCTCAATTCGCCTGAAGCGCCAACGCCTTGCGCGTGCATCATCCCAGTGATCAGGAGAAACACGAAAAGAATTTTGCAGAGATTGAATGACCTCATCGATCCTCCTACGCAACGTTCTTGCATCTGCTCGATGACTTTCATTGACGTGCAACCAACGGTTTTGGGAACGAAGAATCTTTTGAATGAACCATCATTCAGCGCTGGCGCTGAAGCTGCCGCTCATTGAGTTAGGTGGAGTGTGATGGGGCAGACCGTCACATGCACCCAGTGCGTTATGCACCAAAGGCTGCAGGCATTTTTTCGGCCTCGAATTATGTCTAAGAACCGGGCATTTGTCAAAGCCTTGAAACCATAGAGGTTTCGCAGGAATCAAGAGTGGCAGGAGCACCGTCCTGAGAGGTATCAAACGTTCAATTCAGAGAACGTGATTGGCGGAACAAGAAAAACAAGGGAGTCAGGTATGCTAGCTACTCAAACCGTAGTTTGATTCCGCCGCGGAAAAAGATCGGCGGCCCAAGGTTCACGATCGGCGTGCGAGCCACCATCATGCGGGAGTTGGTCAGGTTTTCGATGGCAACGAAGGCATCAACTCCGGGCCTAAGGCGTTTGGAGACGTAGGAATCAAGCTGGAAATAGGAATCCAGCGGAAACTGGTTCAGATCATCATCAAACTGCCGGCTGGAGGCCCTTCCCTGGAGCGCGACCAGCCAGCCATTACTGAGAGCATACCGGCTGCTGAACGAGAATAGATGCGGGGCAACCTGGGGAACTTCGAGGCCAACGAGAGCGGGGTTGGCAGCGAAGCTCGTCACCGTGGCGTCGACAAACTGGTATTCCGCGGTCAGCAGTAGATGCGAGGCGTGCCATTCCACGCCGCTCTCCACGCCGACCGAGCGAGTGCTTCCCAGATTCTGGCGTTGACGCGTAATCAGCGAAGGTGTGACGGACAAGGTGACGTTCGCGACGGGATCGAGCACCTTCATGTAAAACAGGGTGGAATGCAGGCGAAGCCGGCCCAGCGCTATGTTGGCTCCGGTTTCGGCGCCATCGATGCGTTCCGCAGTCAGATTTGAGTTGGCCAGCGTGAGCACGCTTCCGAGCCGAAAAGCCCGGTAAAGTTCGTTGAGCGTAGGAGCACGGAACGACTTATAGGCTGAGGCGGTGAGGGTGAGATTGTGGGCAGCTCGCCACAGCAATGACCCTCTCGGGCTGAAGGCATGCTTGCTCTCATCGGTAAATGAGATGGATGTCGGGGGAGCTCCGGACAGCGGAACAGTGTGAGAGTCAGCGTCGAAGTTGTTCCAGTTGTCAAAACGAATACCGCCAGTCAGCAGGAGTCGGGGATGGAGGCGGATCATGTCCTGGGCATAAGCTCCGGACTCAAGTTGCCGTCCACCGGCGCTGATATGTGAGGAGGGCGTCCCCGAAGAAAATATTGTCTCGTTGCTGAAACCCTCTACCAGCCGCGTATCTCCGCCTGCTACCCAGGTGTTGCGGCCGCCCAGACTTCCTGAAGCCGCAAGGCTCGCGCCGACCTGCTGAGCCGGAACATGTTGCAGGCGGACCAGCGATTCACTGTTGCGATCTGCTGCGACTGACGAAAAGCTCTGGTTGTAACTTTGTCCGGAACCGTAGACGCGCGCCTGAAGAGCTGCGAACCCGGTGAGCATATTCACGCCACTCGCCACCTGCCACAGATTAGTGTCATTCTTCTGGAGCGGGGTGCCGTTATCGCGATTCTCATGATAGAAACTGCTGTCCAGAAAGAGATCGCCCTGGCCGAGCTTGCGCGAGAACGTACTCCCGGCAGTGCCATGGAGCGAGTTGACCGGAGTATCCACCGTTCCCCGCTGGTCACTCGGTATAAGCACGTAGCCATCGGTACGGTAGAACTCGCCGCTCGGAATCCACGTCCATTTTCCGAACCGGACTGATCCCTGGGCTGAGGCCGCGGGCGTGTTTTCTGTACCCATTGATACTTCAGACGATAACAGGGGGCGCTGCGCGCGTTCGGGAGTAACGTTCACAACTCCGGCAAGTGCGCCGCTGCCATAGAGGCTTGAAGCGCCTCCGTGCAGCACTTCAATATTGTCGACAGCCTCCCTGGGTATCCTTCCCCAGTAAACCCAGCCCCCAAACGGATCGTTGAGCGGGATTTCGTTATAGAGTACGAGCGCCCGGCTCGCACCGCTGGTGCCCACGCCACGAAGCGACGGTCCCTGGGTTGTCGGGTTAGCGTAGCGGCTGCCCGAGCGCCGAAACAGCGTGAATCCCGGGATCTGGCGCAGTGCGTCGTCAATGGATTGGGCTGCCGTGGTGGCGAGCGCCGAGTTCGAGAGAATATCAACATTCTGCGCGGTCTCTTCCATCCGCGTCTCGAAGCGGTTCGCCGTGACGGTGACCTGCTGGGCAAGGATTGCAGGCAGCAGGGTGACGTCTACCCGAGTGTCCTGCGGCGTTATGGCGCGATCGAAGTTGGCAAATCCGCGCGCACTGATGTTCAGTGTCAGGCTCTGCTGCACTGGTATCTTCATCAGCTCGTAAGTGCCATCATCAACCGGGATCGCGGTCTGGCTATAACCGGAACCTTCCAGGCTGACGTGGGCGCCGGTTACAGGTGAGCCGGTCTGGTCACGTACATTGACGACCAGGGTGCGGGTGCGGTCCGTGGCAGCGGCAAGCCCCACGAGCAGGAGCCAGCCAAGCAGAATTCGGGGAACAAATCGGTACATCAAAGGGCTCCGGCGAGACTTTCGGAGAAGCTCAACATGTATAGAGAGGATTTTGAGCTGTAGAGTTGCCGCAAGTTGAAGAAACAGTACCCGCCAACTTGAGTCTGGATTGAACCTGGGGCAAATGCCCGTGAAAGATGGTGAGCAGTCGACTATTTAGCAGTCGCTTTGAGTGATTTCTGGATCTTCGCCCGACGCTTTTCAAGATAAGAGGCAAACATGGCTCCAGCTCGATTTGGGAACAGCCGTGCCGTCCGGTCAATTTGATAGGCGTCTTTCCCGATGAGCACGCGATCTTTGCTCTTTTCAATCCCTGCGATGATGACCTGTGCAGCGTACTCGGGTGTGGACCTCGCAACTTTGTTGAAGAGTTCGCGGGCTTCGTGCTGCCCAGCAGGATCGGTGGAAGCGCCGGCTCGACCATTGTTCGCG
>DATAEJ010000168.1:0-4795 GCA_036258095.1 Candidatus Angelobacter sp.
GCGATCGGGGTCTCATTGCCCTGCTCCTGCAATGCGGCTTGCGCGACAGGATTGCCCGGATCGAGCTTCAGCAACTCCTGGGCGCGCTCCTGAACATGGCGCACACTTCCCATCCGCAGATAGTCCCAAATGAGGACTTCCAATGCATCCTGGCGAAGAATGCTGTTTTGCGCGACGCTCAGATAACGCTCCAGACCAGCAATCTGCTCGGCAATGCGCGGCTGCTTCATGGCTTCGGCGTAAGCCTCAACAGCACCGGCCTGGGTGTGGGCAGGCGTGCTCCAAACCAATCCCAACAGCACGAGCGCACACAGGCTGCAAAGTACCGTTGCTCGCGGCTTGCTCGCGACCTTGCCCTTCATCCGTCCTTCACCCCGACTGCAAAAGATTGTGCTGATCTGGTTTGATGCCAACACCAGTTCTGCTGCTGGCCAAAAGCTTTGCCTTAACTCCATCAGGCGCCCCGGCTGAAAGGTCGCCCAAAAAAGGATGGGGTGCGCTCGAAAGCGCACCCATCTGCAGGTGAGTTGGACTGTTTCTTAGACGCTGGTTAAGACCTTCTCTCGCGTTTCCGCGTCCTGCCGCTCCTCCTGCTTGGTGTGCGGCAGAGCGATTGCCAGTACTTCCTCAATCGTGCTGACGAAGTGCACGCTCACGCCTTCCAATTGCTCCGGTGTCAGGTCCTCTTCCACGTTCATGCGGTTCTCCGCAGGGAAGATGATGTCCTTCACTCCGGCGCGTTTGGCGGCCAGGAACTTCTCTTTCACGCCGCCGATCGGCAGAACATTCCCGCTTAACGTGATCTCGCCTGTCATACCGGTCAGCGGATGGACCGGACGATCGGTCAGCAACGAGACCAGGGCTGTCACCATCGTCACGCCTGCCGAAGGGCCATCCTTGGGAATAGCTCCCGCAGGCACGTGGACGTGAATGTCGTTATCTTTGAAGAAGTCGTCACTGATGTTCAGCTTCCTCGCATTAGAACGAACCCAGGTCAACGCCGCCTGCATGGACTCACGCATCACTTCGCCGAGCTGGCCCGTCATGTTGAAGCCGCCCTTGCCTTTCATCTTGTTGGCTTCAACGAACAGGATGTCCCCGCCGGAAGGCGTCCAGGCAAGACCCACGGCCACGCCAGGGCGCTTGGTGCGTTCGGCAATCTCCGTGTCGATTCGGATCTTGATCCCGCCCAGAAATTCCTGGACGGTGTCGCGCGTTACCACCAGCTTTTCCGTTTTGCCTTCCGCAATGCGGCGCGCCTGCTTCCGGCAGAGCGTACCGATGTTGCGCTCCAGGTTACGGACACCGGCTTCACGCGTGTAATGCCGAATGACAAAACGCACCGAGTCTTCCGAGATTTCAATCTGCTCCGGCTTCAGCCCGTTTTCCTCAATCTGTTTGGGGATGAGGTACCGCTGGGCAATGTGATACTTGTCGTCTTCCGTGTAGCCCTGGAGTTCAATGATCTCCATGCGATCACGCAGCGGTTCTGGAATCGTATCCAGCATGTTTGCCGTGCAGATGAACAGCACCTTCGAGAGATCGAACGGCACGTCCAGGTAATTGTCACGGAACGTAGAGTTCTGTTCGGGATCAAGCGTCTCCAGCAGCGCCGACGAGGGGTCACCGCGGAAGTCACGCCCGAGTTTGTCTACCTCATCCAGCACGAAAACCGGATCGTTGGTCTCAGCGCGACGGATGCCCTGAATGATCTGTCCCGGCAAGGCGCCGATATAAGTCCGGCGGTGGCCGCGGATTTCAGCCTCGTCATGCACGCCCCCAAGAGACAGGCGCACGAACTTGCGCTCAAGAGCACGAGCAATTGAGCGTCCCAGCGAGGTTTTGCCAACGCCCGGAGGTCCGACAAAGCACAGGATCGGCCCTTTCATGTTCGGCTTCAGCCGGCGCACAGAGAGGTAATCCAGTATGCGGTCTTTCACCTTCTTCAGGTCATAGTGGTCGGCGTCCAGAATCTCATGTGCCTTGGTGATGTCCACCTCAACACCGCTGGACTTGGACCACGGCAACACTGCAAGCCACTCGATGTAATTGCGTGTGACTGAATAGTCGGCCGCCATGGGCGACATGCGGCCTAACCTGCTCAGCTCTTTGAGAGCTTCTTTCTTCACTTCTTCCGGCATGCCGGCCGCTTCGATCTTCTGTTTCAGGTCCTCAACATCGCGCTGAGCTTCATCCTGCTCACCCAGCTCTTTCTGGATGGCTTTCATCTGCTCCCGCAGGTAATACTCGCGCTGCGACTGCTGAACCTGGTCCTGAACTTCCGTCTGGATCTTGTTGCGCAGCTGCTGTACTTCGAGTTCTTTCGCCAGATGCTGGTTGATCGCCTTCAGACGGCGATAGACATCCGCCGTTTCCAGGATTTCCTGCTTATCTTTTGTGGAAAGGAACGGCAAGGAGGAAGCCACGAAGTCAACCAACCGTCCCGGCTCTTCAATATTGATGGCAACCGTCTGGAGTTCGTCAGAAAGCGTGGGCGATCCCGCCACGATTTGCTGGAACAACGTCAGAACGTTGCGCTGCAGGGCCTCTATCTCAGGCGAGACTTCCGGCTCGCCTTCGGCCGTGAGCTCCACGTTGGCACGCATAAAAGGTGTGAGCTGGGTGAATTCGCCCAGCTTGCCGCGTTGCAGCCCTTCCGTAAATACAAACAGACTCTGGTTCGGCATCTTCACGACTTTGTGCACCGTCGCCAGCGTTCCGATGCTGTAGAGGTCGGTCGGCTGCGGAGAATCCACACGGGCTTCGCGCTGTGCCACCACCAGGATGGTCTTTTCGTCACCCAAAGAATTGATCAGGTTGATGGAACTTTCGCGCCCGACCGTGAGCGGCAGAACCGCATGCGGGAATAAAACGGTATCCCGGACAGGAAGGATCGGCACACCCTTCTTTTCGCCTTCCAGGGGTTCTCTTTCAGAATCCGAAGTTCCCTGTAAGGGATTGAGAGTATTGGGAGTTTCAGATGCCATAATTAATCCTTGATAATAATACGCTCACATATTGATGACCGGGCCCAAGGGAAAGATGCAACGTCCGCGGACGGGTGCGTCCGACCGCAATCGGCGGATTCTACTCCAGCCGCAACAGCGCCCGCAAATTACCAGCAGTCAGCCCTCAAGACTGACCCAATCCAGGTGCAATCAGAATGCAATGACAAGCGACGAGTAATAGTCTGAGCTTGTGCGTCAGGTCGCGTCAGTGAAATAGATCACAGGTGACAGTCAGCCTTTGGCGGTCCTGGCACGCTGGTAGATTCCGAGAACCTTTACCATTCCCGCAATCTCCTCCAGATGACGAAGCGCGAGGCGCATCCGGGGCTCGTCTCCGCAGAGCACATCCACAAAGAACCGGTACTCCCAGGGACGCCCGCGCACCGGCCGCGATTCTATCTTGCTCAGATCGAGATCTCGCAATGCAAACACGCTGAGGGCCTTGAACAGAGCACCAGCTTCATTCTTCAGGGAGAAAACCAGTGATGTCTTGTCAGCCCGCGAATAAACCTTCTTCTCTTTTTGGATGAGGAAAAATCGGGTAACGTTTCGGTGATCGTCTTCCAGCCCGGCCATGAGGATCTTTCCGCCATACTCACGCGCCGCCTGCACGCTGGCTATGCCCGCTGAATCGCGCAGCTTGTTACTTACCACGTGCTTCACGCTGCCTGCTGTGTCATAAAACGAAGCTGCGGAGATATTCTTGTGCTTGCGGAAGAAATTGCGGCATTGGTCAAGCGCCACTGGGTGGGAAAGAACCTGGCGCAGTTCCTTGAACTTTGTTCCCGGGGCGGCGATCAGGTTGTGCTCAATGCGGAGCAGCAGCTCTTTCTGGACGAATACGTTTCTCTCCAGAAGCAAATCCAGATGCTCGCCGACAGGCCCGGCCAGAGTGTTCTCGACTGGGATCACCGCAGCGCGCACGCGGCCAGCGTCGAGGTGATCGAACACTTCCACCGATCGACCGCAAGCCACAACTTCAGCGCCAGCCACCAGCTTCAATGCAGCCTGATGACTGAATGCTCCGCGCTCTCCCTGAATCGCAATCTTCATGCCCGATTCCTTCTATCTGCCGCACTCACCGCTCTACCACTCCTTCCAACATGTTGAAGAATTCAGGAAACGAGATGCGGGCTGCATCCGCGCCCTGTATCTCAGTGTCTCCCTCGGCTTTGAGCGCCGCAACCGCAAATGCCATCGCTATGCGGTGATCCCCGGCGGGATCGATCGTCGCACCATGCAGCTTCTGCCCGCCCGGGACCCTCAAACCGTCCTCGCGCTCTTCACATTCGGCGCCCATCGCCCGCAGATTGCGCGCAACCAGAGCGATGCGGTCCGATTCTTTCACTCGCAGTTCTTTTGCGTCTCGGATCTCAATACCATCGCGAGTGTAAGGCGCAATGGCGGCAAGCACAGGCAGTTCGTCAATCAGCGCCACTGATTGTGCGCCGGAAATTGTGGTGCCTTTCAGTACTCCGTTCTCAATCTTCACCGTCCCCACCAGTTCGCCATGCTGCTCTTCGAGATTGATCACGCTGAGCTTTGCGCCCATGATCTTGAGCACGTCCAGTAGAGCTGCACGTGTTGGATTCAGGAGCAGTCCGTCAATGACAAGGTTCGAGTCCGGAAAAAGCGCCGCTGCACACATGAAAAATGCCGCAGATGAAACGTCTCCCGGAACAGCCGCCTCTATCGCTTTCAGTCTTTGCCCGCCCGCGATGCTTACCCTGGTTCTTGACTTCGAGAGCTCAGCGCCAAAAGCCCGCAGCGCCTGCTCCGAGTGATCG
>DATAEJ010000169.1:0-11972 GCA_036258095.1 Candidatus Angelobacter sp.
TGACATTTTCGCCGCCATCCCGGGAGTGCTGCGGCTGTGCCCAATTTTGTGCCTATCACCAGACCATCCAAAGAGTCATGGAGTGATATAGCGCCTCGCAATGGCCCGCATGAATACTGGCGAATATCACTCCGTAATGTCTGGTATCGGTTGAGCTAAGTTATTGATTCTTCGTCTGACAAGTACTCTTAATCAGTAGGTTGAAGGTTCGATTCCTTCCGCGCTCACCAAATTTCGAGAGTAAAGTCACTTCGACCGTCGCCACGTCCTGCACTCAGAGCTGTGGGTAAATGTTCGTCGAAGCGCCGCGACAACCCAGTAACGCGACTATAGTTCGGACCGGTTGTGCAGCGAATGCCTGATGCTTCGAAGAACTCGCGGTAACTCGGCCACGAGTTCATTCTTCGGGATCATCTCCACGGCCCCACCCTGAGTGCAGAATTCGCGCAGGCCGGGCATCTGGTGCGCAGTGATGATAATGATGGGCATCCCAGGATATTTGTCGTGCAATTGGGCAGCAGTTTCCAGGCCACTTCTGCCTGGCATCTGGAGGTCCATCAGCACCACGTCTGGATGGACAACGTCTACCGCACAAAGGGCCTCTTCGCCGCTACTCGCCGTGGCGACGACTCCCACACATGGGTCCGCTTCCAGGAACGACGCAAGGGTACGAAGAAATGCAAGCGAATCGTCCACTGCCAGCACGCGAATGTGTCTTGCTGCAATTTGCAGCATCGCCGGTTCCCCTTTCTGCTCTCGTGCGAAGAGTGAACGAGGGCAGTTCCCGTCGACGGAGCCGCCCATCGGCACTTACTTGCTCCCAGCTGTCCAATCGAACCACAAGCGGCCGCCTGAAACAAAGTTAAACCTTGACCGTCGAATCGCGCATCACCTAAAGTCCTGAGTTTTGCAACTGTAAGCCGGGATGCGGTTAAGCCGACACGGCCCTTTCTTGCTCTCTCTTAACCGGCAAGACAGCGGTAATGGTGGTCCCGATTGGCCCGGTCTTGACGTCCAGCGTGCCACCGAGGAGCCTGGTCCGTTCTTTCATCGAGGCAAGGCCCACGCCAGCCGTGTTGGACGCACTGGAGATACCTCGTCCCTGGTCACTTACCTGCAGCGTTAGTTCTTCCTGTTCGCGGGAAAGAATGATCTGCGCAGTACGGCTGCGTGAGTGCCGGTGAATGTTGGATAGACCTTCCTGCACTATGCGGAATACCGCAAGTTCCACTTCCGGCTCCATGCCATCAACCTGCCCGCTTGTCTGCAGCGTTACCGTGACGCCGGTCCGCTGGCTGAACCCTTCCACATATGCAGTGAGGGTCAAACGCAGTCCCATCTCATCCAGCAGGGGCGGGTGCAACAGATACGACAAGGTACGAAGCTCGGTGGTGCATTGCTCGGCCAGTTGAATGCACTGTTCAATGGCGGATCTGGTCACGTCTTCCGTGGACTGCCGGGTGACCTGTGACAAGTTCAAGCATAGCGTCACAAGATTTTGGGTGGCGCCATCATGCAACTCGCGAGCCAGGTTGCGACGCTCTTCTTCCTGTACTCTCATCATCTTCCGCGAGAGATCCTGGATTTCTTCTTCAGCGCGCTTGCGTTCCAGGATCTCAGCCTGCAGCGATGCGTTTGTATCCTCTAAATCGGCCGTTCGCTCGCGAATGCGAATTTCCAGCTCATCATGTGATCTTCGAAGTTGCTCCTCCGCCATGACCTGCTCGCTTATGTCATTGCATATGACGGTGAAAACTTTCTGGCCGGAAATATCCTGTTGTGAAATAGAGGCCGACATGTGGAATTCCGTACCGTTTTTACGTAACCCCAGCACCTTCTGACGAGCCGCCATCCGGCGACTCTTTTGACCTGCCCTGGCAAAATGAGCAATGTGCTGGTGGTGAGACTCCCGAAAGCGTTCCGGAATGAGTATTTCAAGGGGCTCTCCGAGAGCTTCCGCGGCGGTGTGTCCAAAAATGGTTTCCGCAGCCTCATTGAAAAGTGTGATGCGTTCTTGCTCATCGGTCGCGATCACTGCTTCGGCGCACAGCTCCAGCATTCCGGAGAGTTGAGCCTCTGACTCGCGCAGTGACTTTTCTGCCTGTCCCCGTTCCGAAATCTCGCGCCTGAGCCGGTCAACAGTGTGAACAATCACCATCAACAGCATTCCCGCTGCAATCGTAAACAGCACGGTTACGAGAGGGAGCTGAGAGGTCATTTCCTCCATTGCCTCAGGATTGGGCCAGACTTTGAGCTGCCAGGTATTGCCGGGAAGAGGCGCATCGAGAACTTGCGACCATCTGACCTCATGTTCTGAGGTACTGCCAATCAGCCGATACCCTTCAGTGCCGTTGTCTTGTATTGCCACAGAAAAGTGCAGACCCTTGATGTCAACGAACATGGTGTCCAAAGAGCGCTGCACATCGAAATAGCCGAGAACAAATCCACGGAAGGTATCCTTCTGATAGATGGGCACTACAGTGAGCCACTGTTTCTGGCCGCCGGAAACATCTTGCATTTGCGAGATTGTGGTCTGGTGAGACGTTTTCGCAACCGCTAAAACCCGCTCGCGTTCGCTCCCGCCGAGCAAAGACGTCTTCCCGCCGCCCGCACGAGAAATCCAGCGCTCCTCATACATCGGGTCGCGCCACTCAATCGCAAGACAACCGGGGTGATGTTCCAGGTAGAGATTGGCGAACGCCGTCCATTCTGTGTAACTCGGCTCTCTGAACTCCCACAACTTGGCCAGCCGGAGTTGGCCAAGCAGCCAGCTTTCCATGTCCGAACTCAAATCGGCCGCCACCGTTGCGGCCGCAAATCGGGTCATCCTGCTGATATGCTCGCGCTGATTTCGATTGATGAGATACCACGAAGCAAGCGTCGCAAGCAGTGTGGCAACAAAGACGAACAGCACCGTTCGCGACAGAGCGGCACGCGCAGCATTCCAGATTCGGCCCATGCCAGGAGCCTCCTGCAGATTTCTCGGGGGTTTTGAATAGGAAGTCGACGGTCCTCTACTTCAAGTTGAGATGTTGCTTTGGGATGACGGCAACTTAAAGCGGTACTGCGAGGCACTCCAAAGTGGGGCAGATGCTTCGCTGACACCTTCTTAATCTGTTATCCGGTGGCAATTAGAAGCTGATTAAAAACAAATTAGAGATCTTAATCTTTAATGTTGCGGAGCTATCAACTCGCGTACATTTGCGCAAATGAACACTCACTAAAATGCGCTGAGAAAACATTAATCCAGGCGAATGAAGTTGACTAACCTTGCGTTTTCGCTGATAAGTGCGATTGACAATTTTGAGTCGCCGCAAAAAATGGATACATCAAACGGTTAATTTCATTAGAATTACCGTAATCCGACTCGGAAATCATCATCCCCATGATGTCGCCCGAGCCGAGCTTTTCCACCCAATCAGGTTCAGGGCCCAGGTTTTTGCGTTATCACCCAGGTTCGTAATTAGCGCTCACTGAAGGAATATGGATGCCTGTTCGCGTCATACTGGCAGATGACCATGAAATGGTGCGTCAAGGGCTGCGTGCGCTTCTGGAAGCGGAAAATTTTGCCGCTGTAGGAGAAGCCTCTGACGGCCGGGAAGCAGTGCGGTTATGTGAGACGCTTCACCCGGAAATCGCCATCCTGGATCTTTCCATGCCCGTATTGAACGGCATTTTTGCCGCGCGCGAAATACTGAAGAGCAGTCCGAGGACCAGGATCGTTTTGCTCACGCAACACACTGAAGATCACCTTGTTCTGGAAGCACTCCGCGCCGGCGTCACCGGATATGTCCTCAAAACACGGGCATCGAGCGAACTAGTCCAGGCATTGCGGGCCGTAACAAAGGGAGAGATGTACCTGACCCAGAGTATCTCCCGCGCTGTGGTGCAGGCTTATCTTTCCAAAGCCGACCTCCCCGAGCGCCCGCTTAGCGATCGCGAGCGCCAAGTGCTGCAATTGGTGGCCGAAGGCAAGACCACAAAAGAAATTGCCGTCATGCTGGGAATAAGCGTCAACACAGCGGAATCTCACCGGTCTAACATGATGGAAAAGCTCGGCATCCACGACACAGCCGGGCTTGTGCGCTACGCTCTCCGCCACGGAATCATCGAGTAGTATCGCTGCTCTTGCGTCACGTTCCAATCGAAAGCAAAGTGCGATCACTGGCCCCATGTGACGTAGCTCACACTTTTCATAAGAGTTTTCCCACGAAATTATCGCCTCCGGGTTTTTCTAATGTTCCATCCGGCACCGAAGCAGCAACACCTCACGGTATCCCGGGATTGTTGAGGAGCACACATCAGCGCACACTGCCGGGGTGAGATTCCAGCTTTCTCGCAGGGGCGCCTCGGGTTCCGGAAAGCATCTTCCTCCGGCGGTGCCTTCGCTTGACCAAGGCTTAGCGGATTCAATTTTGCCGGTAATGACGGAGAAACTGAAAATGAAAAATATCATTCCTTCCCAGGCCCCCACAACGGGCGTTTCGCGTTGGGCATCCCCAAGAAAATGGGTAGCCCTCATCGCGGTGGTTTTGCTTACTACCCTTGCCGGCGCGCAGCTGCCGGTACCAGCTTCATCACAATTTGACATCACTGGATTTATCCAGTCTGCGACCCTTGGCGGTGCCGGAAGCGGCAGTGGAACCGGCGCGCGCCAGGGCGGATTTATCACTGTAAATGGGCACCTGATCACTGTGCCATCGAATACCATCGTGATCCTTCCCGCCAGCGCGTTGACCTGGCAGGAACTGTTTGCTTTTGCGCCTGCGCCTTACACCGGGGTAGCCACTGGTATGGCGGCGGCAGATGTGCCGGCACCTCTTACCACGTATGAAGCGCACGTAGTCGGCAACCGCGTGCTAGGCGGGCCCGGCGGCGCCGACGTGTACATTGCCGGATTGATCTGGATTTCCCAGCAGGCGCTAAACTCCGGCCAGGGCTTCATTAACTGCATCAGCTATGCGAATCCAGCAGCGCCGGAAATTTTTGTAGGCGGTCCAATCGGGAATTGCGCTGCCGGCGCTCGCATACGCCTCAACGATCCAGCCGTTGGCATCACAGGAACTGGTCGCTACGGAGTGGCCTTCACTCCTGACGTTCGCTTCACGGTGGACCAGGACAATCCGACGATCTCGTCTGTCACTGGTTACCCGATGTGCATTCCGCGCGTTGATCCCAACGTTGGCGTTGATCCGCTTTGCCCGGTGACACAGCGTCCTCTGGTAGGCGGACCAATTGCCTGTGCAGCGCCGGCTACCTTTGGAGCGCCGTGCTCCAGTTACACCATGGCAAACCCGGCAGCTGTGCCTCTGGGAGGCCAATTCGATCCCAGGACGCAGGCACCGTTCATGGTAGGCGACTGGGTGACCTTCGCCGGGACCCTTGTCCAGGATGCCACTCCAGCAACACCCACAGCCGGTCCATGGCCTGGGGCGGCCAGCACGTATATCGCGGCGCACACCATGGTTAACAACGTAGCAATTTATACCGTGGGTGGCACCGATCCAGCTTATGTCTCGATCGGAGTTTCGATCTTGGGTACTGGTGGTCTTACTGTGATCGGCGCCAACGAAGTTGCTATTCGCAGCCGCTTTGAGGGCTTCACTAGCGACGTAGATCCTGGAGTAAATCCGGGCGCCGCGAACAATACATTTCCTTCGCAACGCCTGATCAACATCTATGGCATTGACCTCAATCCGACCACGGGCGCGACTTCCGACCGCGTTTTTGGCCAGATCGGCGTCGATCCTGGTCCTCCGACCGGTGCGGCAAAGGGTCGCTGGCGTTTCCGTCCGCCCTGCCTCGCATTTGGGTCAGTGACGACGAAGCCTGACAAGGATTGCATCATGAACCAGTCCGGCACATTCCTGCCGCCTACGCGCGAGGTGCGTGCGGTGATCGGTGCTTCCAGGGATGGCACGAAAGCGGCGTCCTTCACCGCACCAATCTCGCCGGCATCACCGACGGCAGCGAATGGGATTGTCTACGGCCAGTACCATGCGCCAATCGCTGAGTACGCATTCCCAGAAGTGCTTCCTGGAATGGCGCCGATCGTCGAAAACAACTTCAATACGATTCCGTTCCTGGCTCAGGGCGGCTACACCTCTGCGGCAGGCACGCTGGTTCAAATGCTCGATCCCTGGCCCAGCAATGTGGCGCCCGGGCCTCCGCCGCCGCCTCCCTGCACAGTCATTCCGGTCGTCAGCACCACTGGACCTTACACCGCAGCTTCGGGTGGCACGATTCCGGTCACAGGTACTGCTACTGCGCCGGATCCTATGACGCTGCTCTGGACGGCTACCGGCGGAAGCTTCAACAATCCGGCAATCTCGAACCCGTTGTACACGGCGCCGCTAGCTGGCCCACAGACGCTGACGTTCACGGCGACTTCATGCGCCGGAACCGCGTCTGCCACAACCACGGTAGCGATTAATGCACCCAACGCGCCTACCGTCAACGCCGTCGCGCCTATCTCATTGTTCTCCGGCGCAGCCGGGACAATTATTCTGACTGGATCCGATGGTAATAACCCGCCGTTGGTTCCGCTCGTCTACACCGTAACGCAAGCGCCTGCGGGCACGTTGCAGGTCCTCACCGTCACCCCGGGAGCGAATCCTCCGGGAACCGGAGCAACTGTTACATTCCTGGCGCCACTCCTTCCGCCGACTCAGTTGGTACCTACCGTCGTGACGTTGACGATCACAGCGTCAAACAACGCGGGTATCGCTTCGGCGCAGGTCACAACCACGGTTACCGTCAATCCGACCCCGGATCCCATCACCCTGACTTCTGCGGAGTATCGGGCCAACCAGAAGCGGCTGATTATCCAGGTCGCTGATCCAAATCCGAACGTGACCCTCAGGTTGCAGCCTTACCTGACAACTACGGGCACGATCTACAACCCCGACCCCGCCGCTGGCGGAGTGGGCAATGTGTTTAGCAACCTCGGAGGTGGTGTGTACTCGCTGACCATCAGCGGCGCACCCGCTCCCGCGTGCAATCCAGCTCCAGGGGCATTTGCAATACCGTGTTCCCTGAATCCGCTGGATGTGAAGTCGAACATGCAGAATGTCCCAGGTGACAGCGGGTTCTTTGCCCTGACCCGCATCCGTTAAACAGGCCTGCTCGCAAGGCGGCCGAGGAGTAACCGCTCCTCGGCCGCCTTTTTTCTGCTTACACGCCAGTGTCACACCACAATCCCGGTTAAATCAGGGAAAACTCCCGGAATCCCGGGATGGTGCCGTCACAGCAGGCGAGTTAGCTTCACCATGCGCCACATCGGGGTGGTACGTAAGCGAGCCGTTACAGCTTCCTTATTTGCACCCATCGGTGGCGAAGGAGGCTGTAAATGCAAGACCGACGCTGCCAATCTTCCGGGGCCCCTAAGCTGCGGTTCTCCCAGCGCTTACTCGGGAAAAAAAGAGCTGCAGCCTCGCGGTATCCCTCTCCCAAAATACTTTTGGTCATGGCGCTGACTGGGTTCGCGATGGTATGCGCAATCGCAAGCGCCCAAACTCAAACCTACCAATGCACCACTGGCTTCGGCCCTGTGCTTGCTGCCCCGGTTCTTCCCGCCACGCTGATGCAATCGATTAAAACCGTGGCCAATCCTGTTCTGCCCAATGGGCCAACGGGCATCGTAAGGGAAGATCTCGTCGATTTCATCGCCAATCAGCAGGCCGCCATTCAGTTGGGCAAAGCTTTGTTCTGGGACATGCAGGCCGGTAGTGACAACAAGACCGCCTGCGCCACCTGCCATTTCAAAGCCGGCATTGACGGGCGTGACAAAAACCAGATGAATCCCGGCGCTAACGGAAACTGGGACGGCTCTGGTTATGGTCCAAACTACACGATACTTCCCATCGATTTCCCGCTTACCAGCCTTCCCACAAAGGACGTGGACAATATCGTTGGCTCGCAGGGTGTGCGCTCGAGCGTGTTCACAGGCTTCAGCAAATCCGGCGCAGAGCAGACCTCGCCATTGGCTGACTTGGTATTCAGCGTCAACGGCGTAAACGTGCGTCAGGTTACCGGGAAGAATGCTCCTGGCGTGATCGATGCGGTCTTCAATCACCGCAATTTCTGGAACGGTCGCGCTCAGCCCGAGTTCAACGGTTTGAACCCTTTCGGAAACAGAGACGCCACAGCCCGCGTCTGGGTTCTGGGAAGCACCGGCGCAACGACTCAAATTGATATTCACATTCCAAATGCCAGTCTCGCCTCGCAAGCGGTGGGGCCGGCCCTGAGCACCGTTGAGATGTCTGCCAGCGGACGTACCTTCCCCGATCTTGGCCACAAGTTGCTGTTGCTTAAACCACTCGGGCTGCAGAAGGTTGATTCCACCGATAGCGTGCTTGGCACCCTTGCCGACACAAGCGCCGGCAAAGGCCTGACCACGACCTACACCGCCCTGATCCAGAAGGCATTTCAGCCGAAGTGGTGGAATTCGAAAAAGGGAGTCACCGTAAACGGAAAAAGCTACTCGATGATGGAGGCCAACTTCTCCTTGTTCTGGGGTATCTCCGTCATGTTTTATGAAGCAACCTTGGTGGCGGATTCAAGCCCCATGGACCAATACTTGCTGACCAGGGTTTTCAGCGGTGTTGCATTTGATCCGATTACGGGCATGCCTGTCCTTATGTCTGATAACCCTGCGTTGCTTGATCAGACGGTGAGCCGGCTTGCGGCGGACGGGATAACCGTTACCCGCTCTGACATTCTCAACGGGCTTGCTCTTTTCGAAAGGCCAGTCGCTGCACCGCCTTCCTATCCTGTTCCGGCGGGCTTCGGTGTGGGATGCATCGGCTGCCACGTGGGAGCAGAGACCACCAGCGCTTCAGTGAGGAACTTGACAGGCGCGGGCGTGGAGGTAGGCGATGCCGCGCTCAAACTGGCAGGTTTTGATCTGCGCATGGAGCGCATGTTCCTGAAGCTGGATTGGACTCCGCCGGGGCCGCTGACTCCTGTACCCCAGGGCACCGATAAAATTACGTTTGATCCGAACACGTACGCGGTCAACGTAACCAGCGAGATCATTCCTTTCCCGAGCGGCATCTCGACTCCGATTTCTCCAATCCCGCTCCCGGTAGCCACCTATGATGCGGGCTGGTACAACCTTGGCGTGCGGCCAACCGCGGATGACACCGGACTTGGCGGTCTCGATGCATTCGGCAAACCGCTCTCCTGGACGCAGTTGTTCCAGACAACGCCCGGTCTCATCAAGGTCCCGGGCAATGGACTCGGCTGCATTGGCGCAGGCAATCCAACTTTTCCCAACACATTGTTGAACCCTTTGGGCTTCCCGCTGCTCTCCGGTCCATTGCTGGCGGGTGAGAACACTGATGTTGCCGGGACGTTCAAGGTCCCAGGATTGCGCAACGTGGAATTCACTGGACCTTATTTCCACAACGGAGGCAAGTCAACTCTGTCGCAAGTTGTGGATTTTTACGACAACGGCGGAGACTTTGACCGCACAACAAATGCGACGAAAGCTCCGGCCATTGTGCCTTTGCAGCTAACCGCAGATCAGCAGAAGAGTTTGGTGGCCTTCCTGGTTGCGCTCACGGATGACCGCGTTCGCATGCAGCAGGCGCCATTTGACCACCCACAATTGTTCGTACCCAACGGAGATAACCCCATTGGCGCCGACAACATGATCGAGATTCCAAGTGTTGGCGCCGCGGGCTCTCTAACGCCCCTTCAGCGTTTCTTGAGCCTGAATCCTTTTGCGTTGTGATTTGAAGAAAGACAGTCGACGGAATGTTAGCAGTACCAACTGAATATTTTTTGAGGAGAAGTAATAGGGGGCGATATGAGCAAACCAGATATAACCAAAATGAGCCGGCGAGAGCTGATCAAGCTGAGCCTGATGTGCGGAGCAGCTGTCGCCGTTCCGGGGCGGGCATGGGCCCAGAGCTGTTCCGGGTTCATCGATCAGACGCCACAAGACATTGATATTGAAACCGGACTCACGGCGATTGAGGTTTTCCCGACCAGTCCATTCATTCTCAGTCCATTCACTGATCCGCTGCCGGTGCCAACGTCGATGCTGCCCGGATATCGGCAACCGGATGGCACGCTGACACCGAACTCTCCGGACGCATGGATGGTTCGGTCTTCAGCCTTCGGAGGCAACCGCGTTCTTCCGCCCAGTCCTCTGTCTGGACGCCAGGACGCATTAGGAGCGAGGCCGCGGACGGCAGGTGTTCCCGGTCCCGCGGTTCCTGACGCAGGAACGCACCAGCTCTGGACCGATGGCAGCGGTGTATCGGGGACTACCAAGGGCATTAATGTCCCGGGGTTCCCGCTTCCTAATCCAAATCTTTATCACATCAGGGTGCAGGTGAATAAACACTCGTACACTTCTTCGCTGGTGCAGCCCATTTCCAGTGGAGGATTGCCGGTGGTGCCGCCGACCGGAATTGCCGGCCCGCAGCGTCTCCCAGACAGCACGATCTACGGTTTCAACGGCACGTTCCCCGGGCCCAGGATCAATTCCATGTATGGACGGCCGAACCTTGTGCGTTTCGAGAACGATCTGGATTTCAATCCACTCTGCCTCGATCGCCAGGACTTCGGCGCGCCGGACTGGGCGTTTCTCACCCACCTGCATAACGGCCATACCGCGCCGGAAAGTGACGGCCAGCCTCATCACATGACCGATAACAAAGGCGGCTACATTCCGTCTCAATGGGTTGACAATCTCTATCTCAACTACGCTGCCGGCAATGACGATGCGGAAAAGCAATCGTTCCTCTGGTTCCATGATCACCGCATGCACCACACCGGCGCCAACGTCTATAAAGGCATGGTTGGGCTGTACCCGATCTACGATCCCATCCTGGATCCGGGTGATGAAACCAGCAAAACCGGCCTCGGACTTCCCGGTCGCAAGCGCATCAATCCCGCGGATCCCACGGGACAAACCTTCGACGTCGATTATGACATCCCCATGGCGCTCTACGATTGCTGCATGGATGACGGCGTTACCCAGCACCAGGACTTCCACAACGGCCTGGGTGAAACACATCCCGAGTGGTGGGGCAAGCTTTACTTCCGTCACTTCCCGAACCACGGCTTTGTGGGAGATATCTTCACGGTGAACGGAACCGCGTTCCCTGTGCTGAATGTCTTCCGGCGCAAGTATCGCCTGCGCTTCCTTGGCGCGTCGGTATCTCGAATCTACGAACTCATGCTGATGCAGGGCACGCCGACGGCTGCTCCCGGCACGCAGGGTCAATATCAGATTCCGGATGGTCAGGAATGCATGCGGTTCACGCAAATCGCCGCTGAAGGTGGTTTGTTACCCAAGCCGATCATTCGAGATTCGTTCCAGATCTGGCCGGCGAAGCGGAGAGAAGTGGTTGTCGACTTTACCAAATTCCTGGATGGCACACCGACAACGCCCGGAGATGTGCTCTACCTGGTGAACGTCCTGGACATGCCTGATGGACGCAAGCCAAACTTCAATGCTCCTGGCGCGGCTCTCACCTACAAGGTTCCGATCATGAAGATCGTGATCGGCGGCAATCCACCGGAAACGGACGTGAGCAGGGTTCCCAACAGCCTCCGTCCCATGCCGGTTCTCCCAAAGAACAAGACATCGCTGCCGCAGCGGACGTTCACGTTGCAGCGCAGCGGTACCGCGGGCGGGGAAACGCAGTGGGTGATCAACGGCCTGGAGTTCAACCCCACCACACCGCTCGCGTTGCCTCAACGCAGCGCAAACGGCGAGGTGTGGAACATCACCAACGGAGGCGGGGGCTGGGTGCACCCGATGCACATGCATCAGGAAGAGCACACCATTCTGGCGCGCATCGGTAGCACTAACACCCATCCGGATGATACCGGCAAGGAAGACGTGGTAGCGCTGGATCCCAGCGAGACCGTTCAGATCTTCCGGCGCTTCCGGACGTTCGCGGGTAACTACGTTGCACACTGCCACAACCTGGCGCACGAGGACCACAACATGA
>DATAEJ010000170.1:0-22467 GCA_036258095.1 Candidatus Angelobacter sp.
GGACAGAACGGCCAGGTGACCTACACGCTCGATAATGTCGGCAACCGCTTGCAGCGCAACTCCACAGTGCCGGCTGTGGTTGCCACCGGCCTGTTGAACTACGACCCGAACGACCGCGTCTCGACGGACATCTTCGACGCCAACGGCAACACCATCGCGAACTCCGGCACAACCAACGTCTATGACTTTGAGAACCGGCTGGTGCGGCGCGGCGGCGTGACGATCTTGTATGACGGCGATGGCAACCGCGTGCAGGAGAGCGTGGCCGGGGCAACCACCCGCTATCTTACGGCGGAACTGAATCCCACCGGTTACGTGCAGGTAATGGCCGAGCTCAACGGCAGCAACCAGCTCGCCCGCGGCTACCTGTGGGGCCTGCAGCTGGCGGCCATGCGCACCTTCGTCCCAGGAACGTTCACGGCCACCACGGCGTACTTCGCCTTTGACGGTCACGGCTCCGTTCGCTACCTGACCGACGACTCGGGCCACATCACGGATACCTACGACTTCGATGCCTTCGGCAATCTGCTCTCCTCCACGGGCACCACGCAGAACAACTACCTGTTTGCCGGCGAGCAGTTCGATCCCGCTCTGGGTATCTACTACAACCGCGCCCGCTACTACGACCAGAGAGAAGGGCGGTTCTGGACGATGGATACGTATGAAGGCGATCCGCAGAGCCCGGAGAGCCTGCATAAATACTCCTATGTAGGCGCGAATCCGATCGACCGAGTTGATCCTCGCGGTCACGACTACAACCTGTCGAGCCTGCAAACTGCTGGTGCAGCCTTCACAACGCTCGCCACAACAGCCTTAGTTAGTTTTCAAAATGTCCTCGGTTCCATATACGTTAATCTGTATCGGATACCAGAGGTAATTGAAAATGCAAATCGTACTCTCACCGTCGGGCTTGGCGCATTTGAGGCTCTTAGGTTCTTAGGCTCAAACATCCTGAGCTATGCAGAGGCATACTCGCGGGGGCCGGTGATTCGAGGTGACCAGTTTGAGGAAGCGGCTGGTGCGAATTTGAGCCGGACGTTCCCTGCGATCGACTATTACGAGGCGGACGGCGGAGTGGCTGTCCAAATCCGCTCGACAATCCAAACCCAATCACCGGAAGCCCTACTCGCAGTGGTGCAGAGGGGCGTCAATCGGCTAAACAGTCTCCCAGAAACGCTCGTGGGCAGGGACCGCGCCGGGAATCCGATAGCTATAGAGGCGGCTGATATAAGAGAAAAGGGACTGTTGGTTGGCATCCCGGCTAAGCCGCTGCCCTGGTTTGCAACTTTCCTGGAGAGAGTTAGGGAGCTTTCTGAGTCGGAAAATGTCTCGATAACTATCCAGTTCGTCGAAGGCCTGGAAGGTGAGACGCTGGAGAAGTAGCCATCTATGATGCGAATGAACAAACGAACTATTATCTACAAAAATGTGAAATCAGGCAGCTATTTAGTCCAATCTTATACGATGGGACCAGTCGCCGCATCGGAATTCGGAGAACCTACCGCGATCCAATCAAACGAATTCTCGACGAGGCTGGCCGACGCGGTTATACAAAGTCTGGAGAGATTTGGGAAAGAGCCGTACGACAAAAATGGGGCGGTCATTCGCGATGACAAAGAACAAAGAGAGTTCCTTGCAGATCACCTTGGCGTGAGTGTGAGCCAGCAAGAATCTGGTGAACTGAAAGTGTACGCTCTCCACCGTGAGGGAGGTGGTATGGTTAGCTCACAGCAAGATACTTTCATCCTCTCCAAGGAGGAGATTCCGCGAAAGCTGTCAGCGACCATAGCCGAGGCATTTCGGAGAGCAACATAGCGAGTGTCGACTTCGTCCAGACGGGCGAAGGCTCGCAGGAAGACCGAAACCAGAAAACGTTTTCCGCTAATTTCCGCTGTGATACCAGCATTGTGGTGTTGTCGATGAGATCCGAAAGCCAAGGACATACGGACCGACAGGCTGTCTCCTTTTCCTAGTGATGAACAGCTTTTTTACATCGACCAAAGCAGAGATTCCAACGCTAGTTCTTCGAGGAGAATGGACTTCCGAGGCTGCGTTGGGACAGATCGGGATGAGGTTGGGACGAATTGGGACGAAGCCGGGGGGCAGGGGCGTCCAAATCGGGCGATCTGGTGATCGGGAGATCGGGTGATCTGAAAAGCAAAACCGGCGCGATTGAACCGGACCACTGGGACGATTCGGACAAGGTTGCGATCGACTGGGACGTCCCAAGGGGACGAACGTTGGGACACATTGGGACGACGTTGGGACGAATTGGGACGAAGTGGGGGGTGGCACCCCCTTCACAATCGCGATCAGCTCATACGGCTGACTGCCGCTGTGCACGTGAGTTTCGCCCCGCAAAGAAAGACCGCGCCCTTTGCTGGACGCGGTCTTCAGCGGTCCTCCTGACATTTGGCGAGGATGGCGGCACGCTTCTGGACGGCCGCCCAGCGTTTGCTTTCGGCCCCAGGACAAGACGGGCAAATCCCCACGGTTATTAACGATCCGGAAGAAAATAAACTTGAGTGGCGCCGGTTGACTTCCGCCCTCTCCTCCTTCATCCTTGACTCTCCGGCGGGTTTTCCTTTCACAACTCAATAAACCTATGTCTACCGCAAAGCGGATTGCAGCCATCTTTGTGATCTTTGCCGGGGCCACGTGTGCATGGATGGTCCTGGGCGCCACCATCTTCAGCCGTACCACTGACTTTTCTGAAAGCCTGAGCTCGAAGGTCGCTTCCAACTGGGGCTCCGCGCAGACGCAGTCGCCGGCCGCGGCCTCCTGGACCCGGGAAACCAGGCGCCCGGAGGAGACCGAAGATGAAGACGGCAAAAAGCACATCAAGACCGTCACCAGCTTGGAAACCGTTCAACTGCCGCTGAACTCCACGCGTGCCAAAGCCAACCTTCAGCTTGAATACCGGCAGAAAGGCCTTCTCTGGTACAGCACTTACAAGGTGGACTTCAACGCCGAGTACGCGTTCACCAACAGCACGCCGAACGAGCTGCTGGTCACCTACAGCTTCCCGCTGCCGGCCGAGCAGGCCATGTATGACGATGTGAAGTTCCTGCTCGATGGCGTGCCGGTGGACTATCACAATGAGGCCAACGCCATCAGCTTCCAGCAGAAACTCGCGCCGGGCAAGAGCGCGACTCTCTCCGTGGGTTATCGGTCGCAGGGGCTGGGCCGCTGGAACTACCAGTTCAGCCAGCAGGTGGCGCGCGTGCGCGATTTTCAGCTCTCCATGACCACCAACTTCAAGGACATTGACTTCCCCGATAACACGCTCTCGCCTACCGAGAAGCGCGAAACTGCCGATGGCTGGCAGCTGCAATGGGAGTACAAAAATCTTCTGTCCGGATACCAGATCGGCATGGCCATGCCGGAGAAGCTACAGCCCGGGCCGCTGGCAGGAAAGATCAGCTTCTTTGCTCCGGTCTCTCTTTTCTTCTTTTTCTTCCTGGTGTTCATCATCACTACCATCCGGCGCACTGACCTGCATCCCATGAACTACTTCTTCCTGGCTGCGGCCTTCTTTGCCTTCCACCTGCTCATGGCCTATCTGGTGGACCACATCTCCATCCATGCGGCCTTTGCGATCTCGGCAGTCGTCTCGCTGTTGCTGGTCGTTAGTTATATGCGGCTCGTGGCAGGCGCGCGCTTCGCCATCGTGGAATGCGGGCTGGCGCAACTCGTCTATTTGGTCTTGTTTTCGTACGCGTTTTTCTTCAAGGGCTTCACCGGACTGGCCATCACCATCGGCGCGATCATCACTCTGTTCGTGGTGATGCAGCTTACCGGCCGCATCAACTGGCAGGAAAAGTTCGCCCGCGACGGCCTGCAGCCCGCGCAAACCACGTAGGTTGATCGAGGGAATCCAAAGCGCTGACGCCATAGTGGATTGCGTTCGTTCAGGGTGGAGCTCTGCTCCACTCTGAACATAGTTGCGACGAATGACGGGGCGAAGCGTTTCCATGGAACTACTCCGCCATGCTGTTCAACTCCATTCGCACACTCTGCCCGGCTACTTCGTAGCTTGATTCACTATGTGACCCACAAGTCTTGCCCTGCAAAACAAAAAACCGCGCCCCTTGCGGGACGCGGTCTTGAAATACGAGCTGGAGCAGGGCTACTTCTTTTCGTCTTCTCCGCCGCCCTGTTCTGCCTGTGCGGCTTCCTGTTCCTGTTCCATCTGCTTGCGGATTTCTTCCTGGCGCTTGGCCCGGACTTCCGCACGCTTGGCACGCTTGGCTTCGATGACTTTCTCGCTGCCCAGCAGTTCGATGAAGCAGGTTTCGGCGCCGTCGCCGGTGCGCCAGCCCTTGTGAATGATGCGCAGGTAGCCGCCGTTGCGGTCGCCGAAGCGGGGCGCAACCGTGTCAAACAGGCGGTCCACGGCTTCACGCGTCATCAGGTAGCCGAGCGCCAGCCGCCGCGCCGCGACATCGCCGCGCTTGCCCAGGGTGATCATCTTCTCCACGTGCGGCCGCATGGCTTTCGCCTTGGCTGGCGTGGTCTCAAGCCGCTCTTCCAGGATGAGCGAGGTCACCAGGTTGCGCAGCAACGCGCGCCGGTGGCTGGTGTTTCTTCCGAGTTTCTTTACTGCTCCGCGATGACGCATGGTCTAAGTCCTTAACTGAAGTTCTGATGGAGCCTCTGGCCGCTAGCTGCTAGCCTCTGGCTCGCGTCTTGAAGGGCCATTTAGCCTTTTGAGCACCTGACCCTTTCGTGATCTCTGTTTCAGGATCAACGGGTGAGCGGTGAAGATTGAGTGTCGCTTTTCCTGATCACCCGATCTCCCGATCACCAGATCACCCGATGCTACCGGTGGTTAAAACTCGCTTCCGTTCCCGCCATCACCGAGTGATGCCATGGTCGGCGAAGGCAGGCTGCTGGTGGGACCGGGAACAGCGTTCCCCTGCTCGTCAATCTTCATGCCGAGCGAGAGTCCCATGGAGGCCAGGATTTCTTTGATTTCGTTCAGTGACTTGCGGCCGAAGTTCTTGGTCTTCAGCATTTCGGCTTCAGTCTTCTGCACCAGCTCGCCGATGGTCTGGATATTCGCGTTCTTCAGGCAGTTGTAGCTGCGGACGGAAAGCTCCAGCTCTTCGACTGAGCGGTTGAGGTTCTCGTTCTTGATCTGCGGCTTGTCCTCGCCACGCGCCTCGGTCTCCAGCTCTTCTTCGAAGTTGATGAAGATCGTCATGTGGTCTTTGAGCAGCTTCGCCGCCAGGCCCAGCGCGTCGGCCGGAGCCACGGAACCGTTGGTCCAGATCTCGATGTCCAGCTTGTCGTAGTCGGTGATCTGTCCCAGACGGGCAGCTTCCACCGTATAGTTCACCTTGCGCACGGGCGAGTGAACTGAGTCGATGGGAATGAATCCGAGTCCCAGGTCCTCGTCAAAGTTCTTGTCGGCCGCTACGTAACCGCGTCCGCGCTTCAGCCGCATCTCCATGTCGATCTTGCCGCCTTCGGAAACCGTGGCGATGTAAACGTTCTTGTCCAGCACTTCCACGTCGCCATCGGCTTCGATCATGCCGGAAGTCACGACGCCGGGCTGGTCCGTCTTGAGGTAAATCGCTTTAGGTCCGTCACCGCTGAGCTTGAACGGGACCTGCTTGATGTTCAGGATGATGTCGGTTGCGTCTTCCACCACACCGGGGATCGACTGGAACTCGTGCAGCACGCCTTCAATCTTGATGGCCGTGACTGCCGCGCCTTCAATCGAGGACAGCAGCACGCGCCGCAGCGCGTTGCCGATGGTTGTACCGAATCCGCGTTCGAACGGCTGTGCGTAAAAGCGGCCGTACTTGTCGGTGAGTGTCTCGGTGTCTGTCGCCAGACGCTTGGGTTTCTGGAAACCTCTCCACAATGCCATTTGCTTCTTTTCCTTTCAACTCCGCTCCGTTTGGCGCATGCGCGTTCAGCGCAAGGCTGGTTTGGTGCGGGTGATGCGCTAACGGCCATTGGCTTCTGGCCTTTGGCCCTTAGCTAAACCGATCTCATTGGATGAGATCAGAACCTGTTTCGACTCTCGGCGCACGTTCGCCCCTCGTTCGTTGTTACCTGCTACCGGTTGCTCTGTCAGGCTGGCTCGAACTGCGTAATGCTCAAGGAACCCGCATTTGTCGCATCGAAACGCGTCCACCTGAAATCGCGTTCTGCCACCCATCTTGACTCCGAAAAACCAGGAGCTATCCGGAGCGCCTTCAGCCCATCGGCGGCTGTGCTCGGGCCATCACCTTGCTGGTCAAGCACAAATCCGACCTGCATCTGACCGCCGCATTCCGGGCACTTCCGTTCCTGGTCGCTGGAGCCCATCCTGTCCTCGCTATCGCTTATTTCGAGTACAGTTCCACGATCAGCTGCTCGTTGACCGGCGTTCCGATATCTTCACGCTTCGGCAGTGAGAGCACGCGCCCCTTCAGGTTGTCGCGGTCCACTTCCAGCCACGCCACAACCGGCTGGTGGCTTGAGAACTCGCGCGCGCCTTCCACGGCGGTGAACTTCTTAGCCTTGTCGCGAACCTGGACCTCGTCGCCAATGCTGACTTCAAACGATGGAATGTTCACGCGGCGGCCGTTCACGTCGATGTGGCCGTGGCGCACCAGCTGCCGGGCCTGCCGGCGCGACGTGGCAAAGCCGAGGCGGTAAACCACGTTGTCCAGCCGGCGCTCGAGCTGCTGCAGGAGCAGTTCGCCGGTGACGCCGGGCTTGCGCGCGGCCTTCTCAAAGTAGTTGCGGAACTGGTTTTCCAGGGTGAAGTAGATGCGCTTGGTCTTCTGCTTTTCACGCAGTTGCAGGCCATACCCCACGACCTTGGCTTTGCGGTCCTTGCCATGCTGGCCGGGAGCAAAGTTGCGCTTTTCCACCGGGCACTTGTCTGTGAAACACTTGGCGCCCTTCAGGAATAACTTCATGCCTTCGCGACGGCAAAGGCGGCAAACTGCACCTTTATAACGTGCCAATGTTGTATCTCCTCATTTCGGTGTCGATTGGTTTACAGGCTTGGCTCGCCCTTCATTCCCAATCCTTGAAACTGCTAGCTTCTAACTGCCAGCTTCTAAAAATGGTTGCGTGTCAGACGCGCCGTCTCTTGGGCGGCCTGCAGCCGTTGTGCGGGATCGGCGTAACGTCGCGGATCGAGCGCACGTCGAGCCCGGCGGCAGCCAGGGCGCGAATCGCAGATTCGCGTCCCGAACCCGGACCGTTTACGCGCACGTCAATGCTGCGCATGCCGTGATCGCGCGCCTGGTTGGCGGCGTTCATCGCGGCCTGCTGCGCGGCGAACGGAGTCCCCTTACGCGACCCGCGAAATCCCAGCGAGCCCGAGCTCTTCCAGGAGAGCGTGCGGCCTTCGCCATCCGTGATGGTCACGATCGTATTGTTGAACGAAGCCTGTATGAAACAGAGTCCGTGAGGAACGTTCTTGCGCTCCTTCTTCTTGAAAACCTTCTTCTTGCCCTTTGTCCCGGTGGCGCCGCCCCCGGCTGCTGCTGCTTTAGCCATTTACGTATTCCTCAAATCTTCTTCGTCGCGAATCTCACGTTGCGCGCTCGCCCGCGCTTCGGCGGACAGCTTCTGGCTTCTAGCTCCTAGTGGCTAAAAGCTCGCGGCTGTGCTTATGTTTTCGCCGCTGCTTTCTTTTTGTTAGCGACTGTTCCCTTGCGTGGGCCCTTACGGGTACGCGCATTGGTGTGCGTGCGCTGTCCGCGGACCGGCAGGTTGCGGCGGTGGCGATACCCGCGGTATGAGCCGATTTCGATCAGCCGCTTGATGTGCATGGAGATGTCCTTGCGCAGGTCACCTTCCACGCTGCCCTCGTTCTCGATTACCTGGCGGATGCGGTTGACCTCATCTTCATTCAGGTCCTGCACCTTCTTGAGCGGCTCAACCTTGGCTGCGCCCAGGATGGTCTTCGACCGGGCATTGCCGATGCCGTAGATATAGGTCAGCGCGATGTCCACGTGCTTGTTACGCGGAAGATCGACGCCTGAAATACGTGCCATGTTTTCTCCTTGATGCTTCTGCTGATCGGTTTACAGTCCGGCAAGGGCCTTCATCCCGATCGGTTAAAAACTCAGCCCTGACGCTGCTTGTGTTTCGAGTTCTCGCAGATCACGCGCACCACACCCTTGCGATGCACGATCTTGCACTTGTCGCAAATCTTCTTTACTGATGCCCGAACCTTCATTGTTTCCCTTTTCCAATCCGCCAAAGCTCTGTCGCGAAATACGCTCTGGCGCGAACTTTGCTTTTACTTGTACCTGTAAACGATCCGGCCTCGCGTCAGGTCGTACGGTGAAAGCTCAACCGCCACCTTGTCGCCGGGAAGAATACGGATGAAGTTTTTGCGCATTCGTCCGGAGACGTGCGCCAGCACCTGATGTTTGTTCTCCAGTTCCACCCGGAACATGGCATTGGGCAGCGGCTCAATCACCGTTGCCATAACTTCAATCGCGTCTTCTTTACTCACTCAGCTCCTGCGGGAGCTGCCAGCTTCCGGCCGCCAGCTCCACTCAATATTCCTGACTCTCATCGGGTGTTCCAACCCGATTACATCTTGCATGCTCAAGCTGGCAGCCTGGAGCTACCAGCGAGAAGCTACTCTGTCAAAATCATCGGCCCGTTTCGCGTGACCGCCACACAGTGCTCAAAATGCGCACTGTAGCTGCCGTCTTCGGTCACAGCGGTCCACTTGTCTTCCAGCACCTTGGCGCCCGGCTTGCCGATATTCACCATCGGTTCAATGGCCAGCACCATGCCTTCGCGCAATCGCGTTCCATGGCCGCGAACACCAAAGTTCGGCACCTGCGGATCTTCATGCAGCCGCGTGCCGATTCCGTGTCCCACAAAATCCCGAACTACGCTGAAACCGTTGGCTTCAACGTGTTCCTGAACTGCCGCACCCACGTCGCCGACCGTTTTTCCCAGCCGGACTTCCGCAATCGCCTTCTTCAGCGACTGTTCCGTGACTTCCAGCAGTTTTTTCAGCTCCGGCGCCAGCGTCTGTCCTACCGGGACCGTGATCGCCGAATCGCCGTAGTAGCCGTCCAGCACCACGCCGCAGTCAATCGAAACGATGTCGCCTTCCTTGAGCACCCGCTTTTCTGACGGGATGCCGTGGATGATCTCGTTGTTCACTGAGGTGCAAAGCACGCAGGGATAATCGTAGTATCCCTTGAACGCTGGCTTCGCGCCCAGTTCCTTGATCTTCTCTTCCGCCACACGCTCCAGGTCCATGGTGGAAACGCCGGGCTTCACCAGCGCTTTCACCGTCTCCAGTACCTGGCGGACAATCTGTCCGCTGCGGCGCATCTTTTCCAGTTCCGAATGTGACTTGCAGTTAATCATCGCTACGCTGCAACGGCGCCTTCGATCATCGCGAGCGTCTGGTGGTTTACTTCTTCCACCGGAAGGTCTCCGTTGACCATGTGCAGGCAGCCTCGCTTACGGTAATACTCCACCAGCGGTCGAGTCTGGATTTCATAGCTCTTCAACCGCTCGGAAATCACTTCTTCCTTGTCGTCTTTGCGCTGCACTAAAGAGCTGCCGCAGGAGTCACATACGGCGTCGTTTTTAGGCGGCTGGAAGTAGATGTTATAAATCTTACCATCGACGGGACAGGACCGCCGGCCCGTAAGCCGTTGCAGTAGTTGATTATATCCCACCTCGATGCTGATCACAACCGGCGGTATCTTCCGTCCGCTGAACGTCGCCGTGTCCAGAAACGAGTCCAACCACTCCGCCTGCCCTACCGTCCTCGGAAACCCGTCCAGGATGTAACCACGCTGGCAGTCCGGCTGTTTCAACCTTTCCCCGACCATCGGCAGCATCAACTCGTCCGGCACCAGGTTTCCCGCCTTCATGATCGGGTCAGCCTTCTTGCCCAGGTCAGTACCACGCGCAACATTGATCCGCAGGATGTCGCCAGTGGAGATCTGCGGAATGCCATACCGCGCCGAAATCCCCATCGACTGGGTGCCCTTTCCCGCTCCCGGCGCTCCCAGGAGAATGATAGGGCCCACCGTTCTGGCGTTGAACTGCGCACCCGTAGCGGACACGCCGGCTACCACCTCCTGCCTTTAATACGACCTCCCCGGGAAGTAAAACCTTCGTAGTGGCGCATCACCAGCTGTGACTCGATCTGGTTCACCGTGTCCATCGCCACCCCGACCACGATCAGCAGTGACGTGCCGCCAAAGTAGAAGTTCACGCCCAGCCCTGTGAGGAACCAGCTCGGGAACTTCTCAAATATGTTGCCGCCCAGCCACCACGGCAGGTGGTTGAGGTGGATACCAGCAATCATCCATTCGGGTATCAGCGAAATCAGGATCAGATACAGGCCGCCCACCAGCGTTACACGCGTCAGAACGTCATTGATGTAATCGCGCGTGCGGTGTCCCGGCCGGATGCCCGGGATAAATCCGCCATGCTTGCGCATGTTGTCCGCCACGTCCGCCGGGTTGAACACGATCGAGACGTAGAAGTACGCGAAGAACACAATACCAACGGCGTAAAGCAGCGTGTAGAGGGGTTCTCCCCAGCGCAGCCCCTCGAGCAGCCAGCCGAAGTAGCGGTTCAGGGTGCTGCCCTGCTTGAACGCCGCGGAGTATGTCAACATCTGCGGGATTGAGAGCAGTGATGAAGCGAAGATCACCGGCATAACGCCGCCGGAGTTCACGCGCAGCGGCAGGTGCGTCGCCTGGCCGCCCATGATCCGCCGTCCCACTACGCGCTTGGCATATTGGACCGGAATCCTGCGCTCGGAGCGCTCCATGAACACAATGAACGCCACCACGGCTACCATGATCGCCACCAGGAACGCCAATGCCGGGATGGTGAAGCTGCCCCAGGCCGCGCTCGTGGCTTTCTTGTAAAGATCAAACACTGCGCGCGGCAGACCCACCACGATGCCGGCAAAAATCAGCAGTGACATTCCATTGCCGACGCCGCGTTCGGTGATCTGCTCACCCAGCCACATAATGAAGATACTTCCCGTGGTGAGAGTGATCATGGTCATGATGATGAACCAGATACCCCCCGTGAGCACATAGCCCTGCGTCTGCAGCGTGAAAGCAATACCCATGCTCTGCAGGAGCGAGAGGATCAGCGTCAGGTAACGTGTCCACTGCGTGATCTTCCTGCGCCCCAGCTCGCCTTCCTTCTGCAACCGTGCCAGCGGCTCCCAAACCACAGTGAGCAGCTGCAGGATAATCGAAGACGTGATGTAGGGCATGATGCCCAGGGCAAAGATGGTCAGCTTGCGCAGGTTGCCGCCGCTGAACAGGTCATAAAAACCGAGAAGCCCGCCGCTCTGCTGCTCGAACGCCTTTTGCAGCGCGTCCGTGTTGATGCCCGGCGTGGGAATGTGCGAGCCCAGGCGATACACCGCGAGCATGGCCAGCGTGAACAATACACGCTTGCGCAGGTCGGGCACTCGGAAAATGTTTGCCAGTTTTTCCAGCATGGGGAACCTACTTTACTTCTTCTTGCCTTTGGCTTCAGGCTTTTTCTCTTCTGCAGCGGCGGCCGCGCCGCCAATCACTTCCGCCTTGCCGCCGGCCTTGCTGATCTTTTCCTGCGCCGATTTCGAGAACTTGTGCGCCTGCACCGTAATGGCCGACTTCAGCTCGCCATCGCCCAGCACCTTGATGAGGTCGTTTTTGTGGGCGAGACCATTCTTGACCAGCAGTTCCTGGGTAATGTTCTTCTCGCCCAGCTCCGCCAGACGTTCCAGGTTGATGGCCCGGTATTCGGTACGGAAAATATTGGTGAAGCCGCGCTTCGGCACGCGGCGATGCAGTGGCATCTGGCCGCCTTCAAAGCCGCGCATGCTGCGCGAACCCGAGCGCGATCCCTGGCCCTTGTGGCCGCGGGTGGAAGTCTTGCCCATGCCGCTGCCCATGCCGCGACCCACACGCTTGCGGTTCGCAGTAGCGCCCTTGGGCGGTCTCAATGTCGATAAGTTCGTTGGCACTTGATTTTCCTTGTTCGCAGCTGCCGCGCATTCTTGCGGCATCTACTCGGTTTCCCTGTTCATGGGCTGGATCAGATCACCCAATCGCCCGATCTTAAACTTACTGCTGCACGATCTCCACGAGATGCGGAACCTTCGCAATCATGCCGCGAATCGACGGCGTGTCTTCCCGCTCGATCACTTGGTTGAGCCGGGTGAAGCCCAGCCCTTTCACCACCAGCTTGTGCTTTACCGGGGTGCAGATCTTCGACCGCACGTATTTGATTTTGATTGTCTTCTTGGCTGCCATGTTCTTACAGCTCCTGAGCGGCCTTGCCGCGCATGGTCGCAACTTCCTGTTTGTCGCGCAGGCGGTTCAGCGCGTCAAAAGTGGCCTTGATCACGTTGTGCGGGTTCGCCGTGCCAATCGACTTGGTCAGCACGTTCTGCACGCCGGCTGAGGTCATGACCGCGCGCACCGCTCCGCCCGCGATTACGCCGGTTCCTTCCGGCGCCGGCTTGAGCAGCACCATGCCCGAGCCGAACCGGCCCAGCACCTGGTGCGGAATCGAAGTCTGCGTCAAGTTCACTTTCACCAGGTTCTTCTTGGCGCTTTCGATGCCCTTGCGGATCGCCTGCGGCACTTCCTTCGCCTTACCGGACCCGTATCCGACCACGCCCGCACTGGGGTCGCCGACCACCACCAGGGCCGCGAATGACATGTTCTTGCCGCCCTTGACCACCTTGGTCACGCGGTTGATGGCCACTACCTGGTCTTTCAACTGGTAGCTGCCGGCATCGAGTTTCTTCCTGATTGCTGTTGTCGCCATTTAGAACTCCAGACCTGCTTCACGCGCGGCATCCGCCAGCGCCTTAATTCTTCCGTGATACAGATACCCGCCGCGGTCGAATACCACCTTCTTGATGCCCTTTTCCTGCGCGCGCTGCGCGATCAGCTTGCCCACTTCCTTCGCGCTCGCCACGTTGCCGCCGGTCTTCTTCTCGCCCTTCTTGCGGCCCTGCACCGTGCTCGCCGAAACCAGCGTCGCTCCGCTGCCGTCATCAATCAGCTGCGCGTAAATATGGTTCAGAGAACGGTAAACATTCAGCCGCGGACGCTCCGCGTTTCCCGTCATCCGCTGCCGCAGCCGATCATGAATCCGCCGCCGAATAGTATCTTTCGAAATATTAGGAATCATTTGTTCACCTTTTGCTTCGCACTGCCCCTGGCAGCGCGATCAAAACTCATTTGTTACTTCGCTCCAGTTTTTCCGACCTTCTTCTTCAGCCGCTCGCCCGCGTAGCGCACGCCCTTCTGCTTGTAGGGATCCGGCGGACGCAATGCCCGCATCTCAGCCGCAACCTGTCCAACCTTCTGGCGGTCAATCCCACTTACGGTCAGCTTGGTCTGCTTGGGATCGATTGCCACGGTCACGCCTGTCGGCAACGGATACTCAATCGGATGCGAGTAGCCAAGCGTGAACACCACCGTGTTCTTGCCCTTCAACTCAGCGCGGTAGCCGATGCCCACGATCTCGATATCTTTGTTCCAGCCCTTGGTCACGCCTTCCACGGCGTTGTTCACCAGCGCGCGCGCCAGGCCGTGCACCGCCGCGAAGTCATCGCTCTCGCGGGTCACATTGATGTGGCCGTCCGCCTGTTGCAGCTTCACGCCGGCAGGCAGATGCGTCTGCACCTGGCCCTTGGGACCGTTCACCACCACGGTGTTGCCCTTCACTTCAAACTTCACTCCCGTCGGGAGCGGAATCGGTTTCTTTCCAATACGAGACATTTTTGAAACCCTTCTCTTTTAAGCGAGTCCTTCACGCCCTCGCAGGCTGAATTCCACGCTGATAACAAGCTGCCAGCCTCTAGCTAGAAGCTAGTAGCTGGTGATTCGAGCTTCGCTCGAATCACCACACCTCGCACAATACTTCGCCGCCTACACCTTCCTTGCGCGCCTGACGGCCGGTCATCACGCCCTTGGGCGTGGTCAGAATGTTGATGCCCAGCCCGCCCAGCACGCGTGGAATATCATTGCGGCCCACATAGACGCGGCAGCCCGGACGCGACACGCGCTGCAGGTTTGAAATCGCCGCCGCGTTGTCGTTGCCGTACTTCAGGTAAATGCGCAGGACTTTCCTGCCGTCCTCTTCCGTAGCCTTGAAGTTGGCAACGTACCCTTCTTCCTTCAGGATGCGGGCGATTTCCAGCTTCAGCTTGGAAGCAGGCACATCGAGCTTCTGGTGACGCGCATGGATCGAGTTGCGGATGCGCGCCAGCAAATCTGCGACCGGATCGGTCAAACTCATTCGTTCATCTCCTCTTATCGTCACCCGTTTGCTCCGGCTCGCCGGAGAACCTGCCGTGACGTACTACACAAGCAGCCATTAGCTTTTAGCCGTTGGCCTCTGGCCCATCGTCGCCGAATCAGCGCTGCACGCAGCGCCACGCCCGGGCTAATGGCTAAGGGCCAAAGGCTATGAGCCCTTCTTCTACCAGGACGACTTAGAGACGCCCGGGATTTCCCCCTTCAGCGCCAGTCCGCGGAAGCACAACCGGCAAAGGCCGAACTTGCGCAGGTAAGCCCGCGGACGCCCGCAAATCGAACAGCGGTTCCGGTGCTGTGTGGAAAACTTCGGTTTCTTGTTCGTCTTGGCAATCTTTCCTGTTGTCGCCATTGTTTCCTTTTCTACTCACCAGATACCAGGTACCAAATACTAAGTACCGGTTCGAAAATCTTTACTACTGCCGAAATGGCATTCCCAGGTGCTTGAGCAACGCCCGCGCCTGATTGTCATCACGCGCCGTGGTCACAATCGTCACGTTCATGCCCTTCAGCTTGTCCACTTTCGCGTAATCGATCTCCGGGAAGATCAGCTGATCGCGCAGCCCAAGCGTGTAGTTGCCGCGGCCGTCAAACGACTTGGTCGAAACGCCGCGGAAATCGCGCACGCGCGGCAGCGCAATGTTGATCAGGCGATCGAGAAACTCGTACATGCGCTCGCCACGCAGGGTCACCATTGCGCCAATCGACATTCCTTCGCGAACCTTGAAGGCCGCAATCGACTTCTTCGCCTTCGTCACCACCGGCTTCTGTCCGGTGATTTCGCCCAGGTCGCGGACCAGCGGGTCCAGCATCTTGGTGTTCTGCGTCGCCTCGCCCACGCCCATGTTCACCACGACTTTATGCAGCCGCGGGACCGCCATCGGATTGGTCACGCCCAGTTCCTTTGCCAGCGCCGGAGCAATCTCCTTGTGGAACCGCTCGCGCAACCTGGCATTCGTCTTTGTCTTTGCTGTTGCCATTCCTCTGTTCTGCCTTTCTCACGGTATCCGGATTGACGGGTTCGTGAGGTCTTCAGTTGTGTGGCACAGGCACTCTTGCCTGTGCGCTCGTTCAAAAAAGCTATTTATCCAGGGCCGCTTCGCACCGCCGGCAGATCCTTACGCTCCTGCTGCCGTCGCGACGATGTCCAATCCGCGAAGGTCCGCAGCTCGGGCAAACCACCATCACGTTCGAGATGGAGATCGGCGATTCCTGCTCTGCAATTCCGCCCTTGATATTGCGCTGCGGGTTGGGACGTACGTTCTTCTTCACCACCATCACGTGCTCCACCAGCACAGTCCCCTTCGCCGGGAACACGCGCAGCACGCGTCCCTGCTTGCCCTTGTCGCGCCCGGTGATCACTTTCACCTGGTCATTGCGCTTGATATCGATTCTTGTGTGCATCTCGTCAGCCCTTTTTCCGTTTCGCTTAGAGCACCTCAGGCGCCAGCGACACAATCTTCAAAAATTTCTTTTCGCGCAGCTCGCGCGCCACGGGACCAAACACGCGCGTTCCGACCGGCTCGCCTGCATCATTGATCAGCACCGCGGCGTTCTGGTCAAAGCGGATATAGGTGCCATCGCGACGGCGATGCTCTTTTCTCTGCCGCACGATCACGCACTTGACCACGCTGCCCTTCTTCGCGGTTCCATCCGGCGCGGCCTCTTTGACTGCCGCGGTGACCACGTCACCCAGCCCGGCGTTCAGCCCCGTGTGCCCGCCCAGCGGCAGAATCATCTGCAGGCGGCGCGCTCCGCTGTTGTCCGCCACATCCAGGATGGTCCTCATCATGACTGCCATGGTTGTTTCTCCCTCTGACTTCTTCGTTCAGCGATTCGGCCCTTCAGGCCGCCGAATCGCGCTGCTCAGGCGCCGAAATTATGCGCCCACGATCCAGAACCTTAAGCGGTTTTCGAATCCAAAGACTCCTCGCCCGCCACCAGCTTCGCCCGCTGCAGCACGTTCTTCAGCTTCCAGCGCTTCAGCTTGGAGAGCGGCCGCGTTTCTTCGATCTCCACGAAATCGCCCACACGCGCCGTCTTCTCTTCGTCATGCGCGTAGAACTTCTTGGCCTTCTGGATCACGCGGCGATAGAGCGGGTGTGATTTCTTCATGGAAACCTGCACCACAATGGTCTTCGCCATCTTGGTGGAAACCACCCGGCCGATCTTGGTTGCGCGGCGGCCCTGTTTCTTTTCCGTTGTTGCTGTGGTCTCTGCCATTTACTTCTTCCTCGCTTTCGCGCCGGAGCTCTTCTTTGCAGCTGTCTTCTTGGCCGGGGCTTTCTTCTTCGCTGCTTTCTTTGCCGGAGCAGCCTTCTTCGAGTCCGCCGGGGCTGCACCCTCAGTCGACCCAGCCTTGTCGCCGTTCAGTCCCAGCTCTTTTTCGCGAACGATCGTCTGGATTCGCGCCACGTCCTTGCGCAGCCCGCGAATCTTGTTCAGGCTCTCCGTCTGTCCCATCTTCATCTGGAACTTGAGGCGGAACAGCTGGTCATTCAGCTCCTGTTGCTGGTGCTGCAGTTCGTTGTCCGTTAAGTTTCTAAGCTTCTCTGCATCCATCTCGTTGTCTCTTCTTCTGGCGGTCTCTCTCAGTTTTCAACCACACGCTTCTTCCCGCCATGCAAAAGCTGATTGCGATTTGCTAATAATATCTGCTCGCTAAACCGCGTCGTGCCGGCCCACAAACTTGGTCCGCAACGGCAGCTTGTGCGATGCCAGCCGCATCGCTTCGACTGCGTCGGTCCGGCTCACGCCTTCCATCTCAAACAGCACCTTGCCCGGCCTTACCACGGCGACCCAGTGGTCCGGCGCGCCCTTGCCCTTGCCCATACGGGTTTCAGCAGGCTTCTTGGTGACCGGCTTGTCCGGGAACAGGCGGACCCAGATCTTGCCGTTGCGCTTGATGAAACGGGTCATGGCCACGCGGCAGGCTTCAATCTGCCGGTCGGTAATCCATCCCGGCTCCAGCACTTTGAGCCCGAAGTCGCCAAACGACAGCTCCGAGCCGCGCCACGCCTTGCCCCGCATGCGACCACGCTGCTGCTTGCGGTACTTAACTTTTTTCGGCATTAACATATGTCGTAACCCTTTTACGCTGCCAGCTTTACCGCAGCTTCTGGCTTCTAGCTGCTAGCTAGGGGCTAGTAGCCAGGAGCTTCTTTTTAAAATGCTCCCGCTCCCACGCGCTCGCTCGTGCGCTTCTTCTGCGGCAGGATGTCGCCGCGATAGATCCACACCTTCACCCCAATCACGCCGTAGGTCGTGCGGGCTTCGGAGAAGCCATACTCGATATCGGCGCGCAGCGTGTGCAACGGCAGCCGGCCCTGGAGGTACCACTCAGAGCGCGCGATTTCGTTGCCATTCAACCGGCCCGAGACGCGCACCTTGATGCCCTTGCAGCCGAAGCGCAGCGCGGAATCCACGGCCTTGCGCATCGCGCGACGGAACCCCACGCGCTTTTCCAGCTGCAGCGCAATCGATTCCGACACCAACTGGGCATCGAGTTCCGGCTTGTGCACTTCCTGGATGTCGATAAACACGTCGCGGTTCGTGCGCTTCTGCAGTTCCTGCTTCAGCTTGTCGATCTCAGCGCCCTTTCGGCCGATGATGATCCCCGGACGCGCCGTGCGGATGATGATGCGCAGCTTGTTGCCCGGGCGCTCAATCTCCACCGAACTCACGCCGGCAGACTTCAGCTTTTCGCGCAGCTCTTCCTTCAGCTTCACATCTTCGAGCAGCGTCTTGTTGTAATCGCGCTCCATGAACCAGCGCGACCGCCACGGCTTGGTATATCCCAGGCGAAATCCGTAAGGATGGACTTTCTGTCCCATACTTTAACCTCGTATTCCTCTGCGTCAGGTGCGGCTTCCCGCCACCGACGAAATCCTATTTGCGTGCCGCTGTCTTCTTGGCCGGCTTCTTCTTGGCTCCGGCTGCTTTTGCTTTCTTCTTTGCAGGGGCTTTTGCCGGTGCTGCTGATTCCTCTTCGCCCACCACGGTCGCCAGTCCTGCGCCGTTCTGCGCGCCCTTCTCAGCCAGCACAACTTCCATGTGCGCGATGCGACGCTGGTAACGGTAAGCACGGCCCATCGGCGCGGGACGGATACGCTTCATGCGCGGTCCGTCGTTGGCGAAGGCGTCCTTCACGTAAAGCCGGTCCACATCCACGTCCAGCCCTTTTTCGCCGCTCAGATAATTCGCGTTCTCCACCGCCGAACGCACCAGTTGGAAAACCGCCGGGGCAATTCGCTTCTTGGTGAACTGGAGCGTGGTCAGCGCATCTTCCACGCGCTTCCCCTTGATCAAGTCCAGCACCAGGCGCGCCTTCTGCGGCGAAACCCGTATAAACCGCGCTTTAGCTCTGAATTCCATAAAGTTCAAACCTTCTATAAGCTTTTTTACTTCGCCGGCGGCGGTGCTGCCGGCTTGGCCGCGGTCTCTGTGGCCGCCTTCACTGAGTGACCTTTGAACTGGCGGGTAAATGAGAACTCGCCCAGCTTATGGCCCACCATGTTTTCCGTTACGTACACCGGAATGAACTTCTTCCCGTTGTGCACCGCAACCGTGTGTCCCACCATTTCCGGCGAGATCGTGGAACGACGCGACCACGTACGAATGACCTTCTTGTCATTCTTCGCGTTCATGTCCTCGATCCTCTTCAGCAGATGGCCGTCAATAAACGGCCCTTTCTTCAATGACCGCGCCATTACTTGCTTCTCCTGCTCACAATGAACTTTTCGGTGCGCTTGTTGTTGCGCGTCTTGTATCCGCGCGTCGGCTGGCCCCACGGGGTCACCGGGTGACGGCCGCCGGAGGTCTTGCCTTCACCACCGCCGTGCGGATGGTCCACCGGGTTCATGGCAACACCGCGGTTTACCGGCTTCTTGCCCAGCCAGATGTTCCGACCCGCTTTGCCGATGTGCACGTTCTCGTGCTCAACGTTGCCAATCTGGCCAATCGTCGCCATGCAATCGATCAGCACACGGCGCGTCTCGCCCGAAGGCAGCTTGATCAGCGCGTACTCTTCTTCTTTCGCCACCAGTTGCGCCTGCCCGCCAGCGGAGCGCACCATCTGCGCGCCCTTGCCCGGCTTCAACTCGATGTTGTGCACCGTCGTACCGGCAGGAATGTTCTTGAGCGGCAGCGCGTTCCCGACCAGGATGTCGGCATCCGGGCCGCTGACAATCTTCTGTCCCACCTGCAAGCCCACCGGCTGCAGGATGTAGCGCTTGTCGCCATCGGCGTATGAGATCAGCGCAATGCGCGCCGAGCGGTTGGGATCGTATTCGATCGAAGCCACCGTGCCGGGAACTCCAGCCTTGTCGCGCTTGAAGTCGATCGTGCGCAGCTTGCGCTTGTGCCCGCCGCCGCGATGCCAGATGGTGATGTCGCCCGAATTGCGACGCCCGCCCGTGCGCACCTTGATCTTGGTCAGCGGCTTGTGCGGCTTGTCAGTCGTCAATTCGTCGTTCGTCAGCGTGGTCTTGAACCGCAGTGACGGCGTGATCGGTCTGTATGTCTTAATTCCCATGTTGAAATCCAGCTTCTAGCTGCTAGCCACTAGCTGCTAGCTCTTGCTCTTTTGCTGCTCGCCCTTGTGGAGAAGCAGTGGGTCAAACTTCCTGCCGCGATCACCAGCCCTAGCTAGTAGCTAGAAGCTAGTAACTCGCAGTTACAAATTCTGAGCGTATTCCGGCATCTTCTCGCCGTCTTTCAGCTTCACGTATGCCTTCTTCCAGTCAGGACGGTAACCGGTGAACTTACCCCGGCGGCGTTCTTTGCCCACGAAGTTGGCGGTGCGCACCGAATCCACTTTCACCTTGAAAACCTTCTGCACCGCTTCCTTGACTTCCGTCTTGGTCGCGGCCGCGGCCACTTCAAACACCAGCGTGCCCTGGTTTTCCTTCACGCCCAGTCCCTTTTCCGTGATCACGGGACGGCGAATGATCTGGTATGCCGACTTCATTACGCGACCTCCGCTTTACGCTTCGGCGCCGAGGCCTTCAGCGAATCCTGCAGCCGCTCCAGCGCGCCCTTGGAGAAGATGGCCGCGTCATAACGCAGCAGGTGATACGGATGCACCTGGTTCCCCGCAATCAGTTCCACGCCAGCAATGTTACGGGCGCTCAACTGAAGATTACGGTTCTCCTTCGCGCCATCGATCAAGAGGGCCGTCTTCTCCACGCCTAGCGTATCCAGCGCAGCACGGAACGTCTTGGTCTTCACCGCGTCCACCTCAAAGCTGTCGACCACCTTCAGCTTCCCGTCAGCCAGTTTGGCCGCGAGCGCCGAACGCAGCGCGCCCAGCAGCTTCTTCTTGGGAAACTGGTAGTCATACGACCGCGGCTGGGGCCCGTGGACCGTTCCGCCGTGCCGCCACAGAGGTGACCGGATGGAGCCGACTCGGGCCCGGCCGGTACCCTTCTGGCGCCAGAGTTTCTTGCCCGCACCGGAGACCAGTTTCTTGTTTTTGGTGGCGTGCGTGCCGGCACGTTGCGCTGAGCGGTAATGCTTTACCGCTTCCCAGAGCAGGTCTTCATTGATGCCTCCGAAGACTTCGTCCGCCAGCTCCAGCGTACCGACTTTTTTACCCTTCAGGTCTGTTACGTCTATCGTCGCCATAATCAACTCTTGTGGAGCGTGGGCGCCCTCGCCCGCGCACCTTGATTTCTTTAGCTGCTAGCCACTCGCTGCTAGCTTTGGTCTTTGTGGCACAGACTCCTGTCTGTGCTCCTTTTATTTCTTCGCTTTTCCAGCCGCTGCCTTCTTCGCTGCCTTCAACGGATCCAGCGTGGTCGCACCGGCGAATCCACGACGCTCGCGTGGCGCCTTCTTGGCCTTGAACACAACCACGTAGCCATTCTTGTGTCCCGGTACTGCGCCTTCCACCAGCAGCAAATTGTCTTCGGTGTCGATCCCGCGAATCTTCAGGTTGCGCACCGTTACCTGGTCTACGCCCATGTGGCCGGACATGCGCTGTCCTGGGAAGGTACGCGACGGGAACGATGACGCCCCGATCGAGCCCTGCACCTGGAACATGTGTCCGTGGGCCGCCGGGCCGCCGCCGAAGTGGTGACGCCGCACGACACCGGCAAAGCCGCGTCCCTTGCTCACGCCCACAACGTCGACGTACTTTTCGTCGTTGAAAATGTCCACCAGGACCTTGTCGCCGACCTTCAGCGCGCCGTTGCCGCTCGCGCCATCGCCGCCTTCGGCCGACTGCTCGGCAGATTTGGCCGCCGCTTCCGGCGTGCTCTCTACCGCGACTTCACGCATGAACTTCACTGGCGGCAGGTTGTGCTTGCCAAAGTGCCCCTGCATCGCCTTGCTGACGTTCTTGCCCTTCACGAATTCCACCAGCCCGATCTGCGCCGCTTCATAGCCATCTTTGTTGGCGCGCTTGAGCTGCGTGATCACGCAGGGCCCCGCCTGGATCACCGTGACCGGGTGAACCTCACCCTTGTCATCGAAGATCTGCGTCATGCCGATTTTCTTTCCCAGAATTCCGTTAACCATTGCTTCTCATCTCCTCATCATTCCTCAGCTGCCAGGCAGCAAGGAACTGTAGGTGTCTCGCTGGTATTTGGTTTTTGGGTATTTGGTAGTTGGCCAAATACCAAGCACCAATTACCAACTACCACTTATCTATTTGTGCTCTTTACCAAACGCCTTGATTTCCACATCCACACCGGCCGGCAGGTCGAGCTTCATCAGCGCGTCCACCGTGTTCTGCGTCGGCTCCAGGATGTCAATCAGGCGCTTGTGCGTGCGGATCTCAAACGCCTCGCGTGATTTCTTGTCCACGTGCGGAGAGCGCAGCACACAATACTTGTTCTTCACCGTGGGCAATGGAATCGGTCCTGCGATCTGTGCCCCGGTGCGCTTGGCCGTCTCGACAATTTCACCCGTCGACTGGTCGAGGATGCGGTAGTCGTACGCCTTCAGCCGTATGCGAATTCTTTCTTTGCCAATCAATGTCGTTTCCTCAAAGAACTTCTGGTCTGACCCCACCGAATCTTGTGGTGGTCGCCGCGTTATTGTGGAGCGCAGGCGCCCTCGCCTGCGCTCGTGATCGTTTACTGGATGATCTCGCTGATGGTCCCGGCTCCCACGGTCCTGCCACCTTCACGGATCGCGAACCGGAGTCCCTTCTCCATGGCTACCGGCGTGATCAGCT